>NZ_JBSFGK010000016.1:0-122837 GCF_053596495.1 Kitasatospora sp. NPDC001683 | reverse complement strand
CCGTCGGTCCGGCGCAGCCGCTCGGCGATCCTGCGGTACCCGTTCAGCTTCAGGTCATGGTGCGGGTCGGACGACGGCCCACCGCCTTCGTTCCGAAGCGGTCAGGCCTTCGGGAGCGTTATCCCCAGTTCGAGCATGGCCGGGGAGGCCGGCCCGCCCTCGGAGCGCTCGGTCTTGTAGCCCTTGACGCCGGGGGCGACGGTGCGCGGGTCCACGGCCTCGGAGGGGGCGCCGGTGGTGTAGAGGCCGTCCGGGTCCTGGTCGCGGTCGTGGGGGAGCAGCCAGAAGACGCGGCGGCGGAAGGTGCCGGAGGCCCGGGAGGACTTGGCGTCGGGGCCGAGGATCGCGTAGCCGACCATGCGGCCGTCGCGGTGGTAGGCCGGGCGGCCGCGCCGGGTGGTGAGGCGGTCCAGCGACTGGCGCACGTAGTCGAGCTCGGTGGTGTCCTCGAGCCAGACGAGATCGGTTTCGTGGGCGAGCTCGGCCGGGTCGATCAGCGCGCTCACGCGTTCTGCTCCTCTGTGTCGTCGGTGATCAGGCCGATGCCCGGGTAGTACTTGCGGCTGTTGGACAGGACCATCTCCTTGGGAGAGGTCATACCCAGTGTCTCGCGGACTCGTGCGGCGAACGCGCGGCCGGATACGGGATTGGCCCCCTCGAAGCCGCACCAACGGGTGTAGGCGCCGAAGAGCTGGGACTGTTCGGCGCGCATGCCCTCCCCGGTGATGCAGGCCTCCTTGAGGAAGCGGCCGACGTGGTCCTCGGTCTCCGCGTAGGCGGTGGTGGCGGTCTGGACGGCCTGGGGGCCGGCCAGGTCCTTCTCACCGGCGAAGTAGCGGCGGGCGCCGTCGATGAGCCAGGCGAGGATACCGGGGCCCTCCTCGGCGACGAGGACGTGGGCCAGGTTGTCGATCTTGCGTTCCTCGGGGACGACCCGTTCGAAGGGGATGAGGCGCATGCGGCGCCAGAAGGCGAAGCCGCCGGTGCCGACCTCGGGGCGGTGGTTGCCGAGCAGCCAGAGCTTGTGGGTGGGCTCGAAGGAGAAGAAGTCCTGGCGCATCCGGCGGGCCTTGATCTTGTCGCCGCCGGTGAGGAGCTTGACCCGGGCCTCGTCGAAGCGGTCGCCGGGCTTGAGTTCGGAGCAGACGATGATGCGCCGGCCGTGGAGTTCGGCGAGGTCGGTGGGGTGGCCGTCGAAGGTCTTGGCCATCAGGAAGCCGGGCGGGGCCGCGTCGGCGTAATCGCCGAGCAGCTGGATCATGACGTCCAGCAGGACGGATTTGCCGTTCTTGCCCTGGCCGTAGAGGAAGGGCATGACCTGGGCGCCGACGTCGCCGCTGATCGAGTAGCCGAGCAGCAGGTGCAGGAAGTCGCGGGTCTGGCGGCCTTCCTTGTCGTCGCCGAAGGTGTCGGTGAGGAAGCGGTCCCAGCGCGGGGTGGGCATCCGGGCGGGGGCGAGCGTGGTGGAGCGGGAGTGGTGGTGGACCTTGGGGTCGGGCGGGGCGATGGCGCCGGTGCGCAGGTCGACGACGCCGCCGGGGGTGCACAGGGCGTAGGCGTCGGCGTCCAGGAGGGCGGCGTTGAGGACCATGCCCGGGGCGGACTTGGCCTGGGCGAGCATGGCGTTCATGCCGGAGGTCGACAGCGCCCGGCGGCGGTGCCGGCGCAGGTCCGCGTTGGTGTAGACGCCGCGGGGGTCGTGGGTGGCGACGCTCTCGGCCATCTCGCCGGCGGCCCACAGGACGGTGTCGTCCTCGTCGAGCTGCCAGCGGTGGGTGGCCCAGCGGTACCAGCCGATGCCGGGGACGTGGCGGTAGTCGCGGCCGTAGAGGTGGACGAAGAGCTTGGCGTTGCCGCGGTCGGACAGGGAGTCCGGCAGGAGGCCGTGGGAGCTCGCCTGCGGGCCTGCCGGGGGGCCGTCGGGCTGTCGAGGGGTCAGAGCGGCCTGGAGGGGGGCAGGGGGGGCTTGTGGGGCCGTTACGGGAGTGGGGGAGTCCAGGAGGCTCTCCTGGACGGCGGTGCCGTGCCAGGGCGCCTGCGCGGGCCCGGGGACGGGCGGGTACTCCAGGATCTGCTGGGCAGCGGCCACGGGGTCGAAGACCGTCCTCTTGCGGGTGCTGTCGCTCATCCTCGCGCCTTCCCTACGTACAGGGGCTGCCGGGCACCGGCGGCGAGACCGGAGCGGATCACGGCGGAGCTCTGCCGGTCCTGGGAGGGGCGGGCGGTACGGGCGGCGTCGGCGAGCAGTTGCTCGGCCTCGGTGTGGGTGAGGTGTCCGGCGGAGACGAGGCCGCCGACGGTGTAGGCGGCGCGGTTGAGCTTGCCGGTGAAGCCGGCTCCCTCGGGGGTGGTGGCGCAGTCGGTGACGTCCTGGAGGACGGTGTCGAGGACCCGTTCGGCACCTCGCCTGCCGCCGCCCGCCGCGACGACGGCCTGGCGAGCACGGTCGGGGACGGCCGGCTGGGGCGTGCTGAGCTGTTGGCCGAGGCGGTCCTTGAGGTGGCCGGTGCGGATGAGCTCCTCGGCGAGCCACTGGGGGAGTGGTGCGGGGGTCGTGGCGCCGGGCAGGGGGGTGTAGGTGCCGCTGGTGGTAACGGTGCTGGGGGCGACGATGTAGCCGCCGTGGGCACGGACGTCGACCTGCCAGGCGAGGGCCCGGCCGGTGGAGGAGCCGGTGGAGCAGGTGAAGCGGTGGTGGGCCTGGTCGCGGTACCAGATGTGCAGGCCTCCGGAGGGGGTGCGCACGCGCAGGGTTCCGGTGTCCCGGGACGGGTCGGGTGCCTTGCGCAGGGCGGCGAGCAGGGCAAGGGTGTGGTAGCCGTTCTCCAGGCCGTCGAGGTCGACGCGGTCGTGGATCGGGATGCCGGGCAGGATCCGGTCCCTGGCGGGGACATCGGCGGGGTGGCTGTCGACATCGATGACGACCAGGCCTGCGGGGCCGCAGGCGACCCCGGTGCCGAAGTCCGGGTTGACCCGCCACCAGGCACCGATGAGGTCCTGGTCGGTGGTGGCGGCGTGGAATCCGTGGCACCAGCGACCGACGCGGTGGCAGGAGCAGTCGGTGGGGGAGTGCGGGGAATCCTGGCAGGGCTGGCAGTTCGCCGGAGGGGTCTTGCGTCCCGGGGCCAGCGGATGGACGGGCCAGCCCTGGGCGGCACACCAGCGCGCGACGGCCAGTGCGTCCGGCTGACGCTCCGTTCGGTCGCTCCCCACGGCCATCGGCGCCGTCACGCTGGTCCCTTCCCCTTTGGTTCGGTAGCTGCTGCAGCTGCTTCGGTAGCTCAGTAGCTGCGCGGACTTGAGTCGCTTGTTCAGTCGCTGACGGCAAAAAGCCAGGTCAGAGCACTGGTGGGTGCCGGATCAGCGACTGAAGCGACCGAAGTCCAGAAGATAGCTCACACAGACTAGCCGAGCGAGCACATACCGTCCCGGACTGCTGCGACGTGCGGGGAAACTGAGCGACCGAACCCTGGGACAGCGACCGAGTCGCTTCGGTCGCTGTTTTCGGTATGGCGGCGTTTTCGCAGGTCAGAGCCATTTTTAACAGCAAACAGCGACTGAAGCGACTGAAGCCCGGGTCTATAACGCGCACACGCACACGGGAATGTCTTCATATACCCGACCTTGAGTCGCTTGGGTCGCTGATGGGGTGGGCCAATGGGCTCTGACCTGGGATTTTGTCCAGCGACTGAAGCCCAGCGACTGAAAGCGACTGAGTCTCTCGGGCCCTGGCCCCGGCGTGTCGCGAGTGTCAGGCGCGGATGAAAGCCCCGGGCTCGGTCGCTTGGGTCGCTTCAGTAGCTCCGGTAGCTCCGGTCGCCGTCGGAGCAGCACCACAGTGCCGTCCCCGGGGCAGCCGCTCCGGGGAGTTCCCGCCTGGAGTTCCGGGCTTGGGTCGCTTGGGTCGCTTGGGTCGCTTCGGTAGCTGAGTCTCTGCCGTGGGAAGCGCCCTGCGAGGCCCGTACGGCACGGCACATGGACACCTCGGCCGATACCCGGAGCTACCGAAGCGACCCTGGGACTGACATGCCCTCGTACTCGGTGCGCTCGACGCCCGCCGCCCCGACCGGCGGTTCGAGGAGAACCGCGCCCGCGGTCGGACGCCAGTGGTATTCATCTGTCGTGTACGTGTACCGGGGGACCTCGACCTCCTGCTGGAGCTGTCGCTGCCGGGAACGGGCGAACGCGTCGATGCGGCCGTCGTCGGCCAGGACGCGACCGGTGAGCTGACGGTGGTGGCGGTCGAGCTGAAGCAGTGGACGTGGGCCGTCTCTCACCGCTAGAGCCCGGGATGCTGGAGGTCGGGCAGCGGACCGTACCTCACCCCGCCCGACAGGTGGGCGGCTACGTCTTCTACCTCAGGGACTGGGGTCGGCGTGGCCGGAGTACAGGCGAAGGGCGTAGCGGTCCTGCACAACGCGGGCGCCGAGCTGCTCGGGCACCTGCGCGCGATGATGCCGGCGACCGCGCCGAGCGCCGAGTTCCCGCTGCTGGGCCGTGACGACATCGCCGCCGGCGTCCCCGTGGGCGAGCTCTCGGGGGTGAATCCGTCGATCTCTCGGCCCGGTCGGACGAGCGGGATTCCTCCTCCGGCACGGCGCTACAACCTGGTCGGCAGTGGCCCGTACCTGGTCGATGGGCATGACGGGAGCATCCATCCCGTCCCCGCCACCACGTGGATAGCCGAGGACTGGGAGGAGCTCTACCTCCGGCAGATCAAGGGCGCCAGAACGCCCGACCCACTTGTCTCCACCGTCCGCGCACTCGTGGGCTCCGCCGGGGCCGTGGCCGCGATGAGCCACCTGCTCAAGCAAGTCCCTCGCTTGAGCCTGCAGGAGGCACGGGCCTACGTCAGGGCCATCCAGGACGGAGCCGAACCGTCGGACGAGCTGGCGAACCTCACCAGAGAGGCGCAGAGTTGCCCACCGCTGCCTATCACAACGCTGGCCGGCCCGATCCAGTAGCAGTCCGGGTGACCGAAGGCGGGGCAAGGCCCAAGACGGGCCGCTGGTCCACGCCGGCTGAGCTGGCGCACCACGATGGCGCTCACCGCTTGGCGCATCACGTTCTCGACGTGGGCAGGGAGCGTCTCGTAGTCCCGCGCCCGGCATCGGTTGGGCGGTGATCCAAGAACGGCTTGCGATCAGATCGCTCATCCCGTGCACCTTCCAACCGATGCTGGTGACGGTGGGTCGGCTGGACCCCAGCGGGTGCAGGGAGGACATCGTCTGCGTCGGCTGGACCGGCGCCGGCATCGGGCTGACCCCCGCGGGTGCGGGGAGGACAGCCGGCGGTCGCACCGCGGACGGCCTTCGCCCCGACCGCGCCGGGTGCGGGGAGGACGCCCAGGACGTCCCGGGTCAGGTCGTACTGGGCGCCCCGACCGCGCCGGGTGCAGGGAGGACCCTGCGCGACCTGCGGCGATGAAGCGGCTTTGCCGTTTCTTGACCGTTGGGTTGGTGGCAGTCGTTCGTGTGATGGCAGGGAAGTGAGGTGGCAGCGCTGTTGAGGAATTAAGGAGCGGTGGACATCGTGCCACGAGAGCGTGGACACGGGCTGGGAGAGTTCAATTCTGCCGGGGGCTCAGCCGATTCGGGCCCACGGACGGACCGTGTTGGCCAAGGCCTGCAGCTCCTCATAGGCAGTGCGCCGATCAGGTCAACCGCTATCGGGTGCCGGGCACCATCGCCAGCTCGTTCGTCCCCGCAGGGGTAAGCCACCCCACCCCATGGGGCCGCGTCCCGGGCCCTGACCTGGGCACTCGGCTCGCGTGCCCGTCGTCCGGTAGATTCTGCGCCCTGCTGATCGGCACACGAAGCGGCAGTGCGCCGCGGGTTCGACACGGGGGGCGACGGGGTGCGGACCGGGAACGGGCGGGACCGGCGGGTGGGGGATCTGCTGGAGTGCTGGCGGGCGGTCGAGTTGTTCAGCCCGCCCACCATTCCGGAGGTGCCGCGCAAGCGCCGTACCGGCAAGCCCCGTGCCACCGACACGTACGTCGTCGACATCACGCCGGCCGTGGGGGAGTCCGCGCCGCTGCTGCCGTGGGCGCCGGAGCATCCGGAGACGGCGGCGTGGCGGGCGCCGCGCGGGATGGCGTGGCGGCACGAGGTGTACGGCGGGGTGTTTGAGCTCGAGCTGCTGCGCCAGGCGATGATCGCCGTACTGCCGGAGGGCACCGACCCGGATCCGGGGGTGCCGCAGGAGGAGCTGGTGCTGTCCGGGAAGAGCGCGATGTTCGCGCTGGTCCTGGACGAGCGCGGGCGGCCGATCGAGGACACGTCCGTGGTCTCCGCGTGCGCCTGGGCGGCGGGCCGGCTCTTCGACCCGGGCCCGTCGGTGCCCGGGTGGCTGGACGGCTTCGAGGAGCTGGGCGAGGCGTTCGAGGTGGCGGTGGGTCAGCTGACCGCGACCCCGATCCCGTACACGACGGCGGGAGGGTACCGTCCCCCGTCGGCGGCACTTGCAGCACAGGAGGGAGCTCCGGCCGGTAGCTGGCGGCAGCTGCTCGCGGAGATCCTGGGCGGCGCGGCGGTGGCGGCGGTCGGTGCGCTGTTCGGTGAGGTCGCCGGTGCCGCTCTCAAGGGGGCGACGGAGCCGCTGGTGCGCCGGGTGGCCGACTGGGCGGCGGCCCGTCGTGCGGCCGGCGGGGCCGCTGCCGGGGACTGCTCCGCGCTCCCCGGAGCCACGGCCACGGGGCCGGGTTCCGATACGGCAGCACCGGCACCCGTGCACGAGGCCCGCGACGACGACCACGGTCCGCGCCCCGTCACGCTCGCCGACCTGGTCGCCCTGACGGCCCAGATCGCCGACCTCTGCGGCGTCCAGCGCCGCCTCGACCCGCGCGTGATCCGCATCCAGAGCCGGCTCGTCCACCTCCCGCGCGACCCCAAGGCCAAGCCCACGGCCGCGCAGCCCTTCCTCAACAGCTTCCTGCCCCCCGACCTCGCCCGGGTCCGCGCTGCGCTCGGGGACGACGGGAGCGGCCTCGGCCCCGCTCTCGACGCCTACCTGACCGCCCGCCGTGACATCGCCGTCCTGGCCCGGACCGACCTGCGCGAGGACCGCCGTGCGGTGCTCGACGGCGTCGACCCGGTCCTCCACCCCGCCGGGCGCTGGCCCGCGAAGGCCGAGCACCCGCTCGCGCTCAGCCAGCAGTTCGCGGTCAACCGCATGCTCGCCGATGCGCGCACCGCCGACACCGACGGCGGCCTCTTCTCCGTCAACGGCCCGCCCGGCACCGGCAAGACCACCATGCTGCGCGACCTGGTCGCCGCCCTCGTGGTCGAACGGGCCGCCGTGATGGCCGCCTTCCGGCGCCCCGAGGACGCCTTCGTCGGCCGCGCCTGGCAGGGCAAGGACCGCCAGGGCCGCCACAAGCGCTACGTCGCCGCCCTCGACCCCAGGCTGACCGGCTACGAGATCGTCGTCACCTCGTCCAACAACGGCGCCGTCGAGAACATCACCGCAGAGCTCCCCGGGGCCGCCGCCCTCGCCGAGCACTGGCGCGAGGGCCCCGACCACTTCTCCGACCTCGCCTCCGCCCTGCTCAAGGGAGCCCCCGCCTGGGGACTGGTCGCGGCCGTGCTCGGCAACAAGGCCAACCGCAAGGAGTTCAGCGAGCGCTTCTGGTGGGGGCGTTTACCCGAGAAGGAGGCCGACGCCCGCACCGCAGCCGGGCTTCCCGAGCTGCGCGGCATGAACGCCGTGCTGGGCGACTGGATACCGCCGAACGCTCCGAAGCCCGTCGGCACCCCGCGCGGCAGAGGCACCGCCGCCGTACCCTCCCAACCCGTACCCTCCCAACCCGTACCCTCCCAACCCGCACCCGCCCAGCCCCTCCCCTCCTGGCGCCAGGCCGTCACCGCCTTCAAGGCCGCCCAGACCGAAGTCGAACGCCTGCGCACCGAACGGGCCCGCCTCGCCGCCGCCCTCGCGGACACCGAATCAGGACGCGGCCGGCGCCGCCTCGAAACCCTCGACGACGCCGTCCGGCGAGCCGACGAGCGCGTGGCGGCCGCCGAAGCCCGCCACGACGCCGCCGCCACCGCCGCGGTGACCGCCGGCAGCGCGGCCCTCGCCGCCGAAGCCGCCCAGCGCACGGTCCACGAGAGCATCCCCCAGGCCCGAGAAGCCCTCGCCACCGCCCGCTCCCAGCTGGCGTCCGCCCGCCAACGCGTCGACCACCACCGCGAATACCTCGACATCCTCACCGCCCGGTACGAAGCACCGCCCGCCACCGAACCCGGCCTGCGCTCCGGACTGCGCCGCCTGCTCCAGAGCAGTGCCGAACGCCAGGCCATCGAGCAGCAGCACGAACGCGCCCGGGCGGAGACCCTCGCCCTCCTGAACCAGCAGCGCACCGCGCTCCACGAGGCCTACGACCAGGTCGCCGACTGCACGCGCACCGCGGAACTCGCCGCCGCCGACCTCCAGGCCCGCTCCACCACCGGCATCGCCGACGCCGACGCCGCCGCCGGCCGGGCCCGCGCCCACGAGGACGCCGCCCTCACCGCCGAGTCCGCCGCCCACGAAGCCGTCCAACAGGCCCGCCGCGAAGCCCGGGCCGCCCGGCGTGACCTCGAGACGGCCACCGCCGAACTCGACGCCGCCCACCGCACCCTCCGCCAGGCCGCCACCGGCTTCCCGTCCCTGCCCCTCGACTGGACCGACCTCGACGACCAGGAGCAGGAACTCGGCTCCCCCTGGTCCGACGAAGCCTGGTGCACCGCCCGCAGCGACCTCTTCATGCGCGCCCTCGACCTGCACCGCGCACTCGTCGCCGCCAACGCCAAAAGAGTCCGCGGCAACCTCCAGGTCCTGATGGAGCTGATGACCGGCACCGGCGGCCCCGTCCCCGACGAGCAGGTCCACCGTGCCTGGCAGACCCTCTTCCTCCTCGTCCCCGTCGTCTCCACCACCTTCTCCTCCATCGGCACCATGTTCGCCCGCCTCGGCCGGGGCACCATCGGCTGGATCCTCGTCGACGAAGCCGGCCAGGCCACCCCGCAGGCCGCCGTCGGCGCCCTCTGGCGGGCCCGCCGCGCCGTCCTCGTCGGCGACCCCCTCCAACTCGAACCCGTCGTCACCATGCCGACCGCCCTGCAGCGCCGGCTCCTCCTGGCCTACGGCGTCGACGAGGAATGGCTCCCCTCCGCCACCTCCGCGCAGGCCGTCGCCGACCGCGTCAACCGCTACGGCACCTACCTGCCCGCCCCCGCCGGCGCCGACGACGACACCGTCTGGGTCGGCTCACCCCTGCGCGTCCACCGCCGCTGCGAAGACCCGATGTTCACCGTCAGCAACGACGTCGCCTACGGCGGCCTCATGGTCTACGGCACCCACCCCCAGCCCTTCCCCGACCCCGACCACGACGGACTCCTCCCCAGCCGCTGGCTCGACACCGACGACCCCGACCGCCCTGCCGACGCCCCCTGGGGCGAACGCGACCGCCGCGCCTTCACCTTCCTCCTCGACCGGCTCGACCACCACGGCATCACCCCTGAACGCCTGCGCATCATCGCCCCCTTCCGTGCCCTCGTCGCCGAAGCCCGTACGATCTGCCGCACGCGCCCCGGATGGACCCGCGAACTCCTCGACGAACGCTGCGCCACCGTGCACAAGGCCCAGGGCAAGGAGGCCGAGGTCGTCGTCCTCGTCCTCGGCGGCAACCGCCCCCGCGCCCGGGAGTGGGCCGCCCGCACCCCCCACCTCCTCAACGTCGCCGCCAGCCGCGCCAAACGCCGTCTCTACGTCATCGGCGAACGCGCCCTGTGGTCCCCGCTGCCGTACTTCGACGTCCTCGCCGCCGAACTGCCCGCCTACGACCACATAAACGACCGCGACACCTGGCCCCTCGCCGCCCCCGAACCGCCGGCCCCACCCTCATAGCCCCTCCGCGGCCCCGGCCGCACGGGCCTCGAGGCCTGAGATCGAGCAGCTGGTCGACGCCATCGACGGCATATGGGGGCGGTTCCGGGGAGGAGGAGGGAGGCGACGCTGTACATCCCCTACCGTCTCGAACGGGGCCCGTACGGCGCGATCCAGGCCTCCACCGACTTCAGGACCCTGACCGCCGGCGGCTACACCTGCACCGGACACGCAGGGCGGAACCTGGACCCCAACACGCCGGAGGTGGCGGAGCGGAACCTGCGGAACCTCCTGTTCAGGGACATCACCAAGCACGGAGTGCCGCTCAACGTACAACCGTTCCCACCTGCGGACGGACTCGCCTTCACGTTGACCGTGAAGGCGCCGCGATGAGACTTACACGGGTACCGGACATCATGCAGGGCTTCCGCCCGGGTTGATCGCGTGGTCGAAGGCCGTGAGCCGGTTCTGTTCGGTGTCGAGGTTGCACAGGGTGTCGTAGGCGTACTCCCGGGCGATGCCCGACGGGTGGGTGACGAGTTCGCGGTAGAGGATCCAGGTCCCTCCGCGGATGAGCGCCTCGCACTCCTCCTGCTGGGCGGTGTCGCCGGCGCTGAAGCACAGGAGGAGGTGCAGCAGAGTGGTGCGGGCGACAGGTGTGGTGAGCGTCGGGTCGGCCAGGGCGGCCAGGACCACGGCGGTGGCGGCGGGAGCGGGCTCCATCAGGTTGGACTGGATCATGACGTGGTCGTCCATCTCGGCGAAGGTGGCTTCACCTTGCGTCCGAGCGTTGACCAGCCGCAGCAGCGCGGCTGGCAGATGGGTCGCCGGATGTCCGCAGCCGCATCGCATGGCGTCCCAGTCATGCCGACCGATCTCGGTGCGGACCACCTGCATGGCCGGGTGCTCGCCGGCGAACGGAGCCACCGGCAACCGGGGGCCGGCGGCGATCGCGTCCCGCTCGGCGCGGTACGCGTCGAGCAGCCGGAAGAACTCCGCGACCGGCGTCGAGCCTGCGGGCGTCTCACGCTCGATCTCGGCGGCCCAGCCGAGCGGGCTGCGTCGGCCGAGGCGTCGCCAGAGCCATTGCGCGAACGAGTCCTCGGGCCAGAAGTCGAAATCCTCCCCACCCCCGTGGACACCCAGCGCGACGCGATAGCCGATCAGCATCGACTGCAGGTGCCGCAGCGACCCGCCGAGCAGCCACATCTCGGGGCGCAGACGCACCTGCTCCAGGAAGTCGTGGACACCGGTGCACTCCTGCCAGTGCTTCGGGGCGGCGTTCCGAGCCCTGTCCTCGGTCGGCATGCCAGGAGCATACGGGCAGCCGCGATCGCTGATGGGTGCAGTTCCCTTGAAGGGAAGGGTTGCGGTCACCCAGCCAAGCGACATCCCTTGATCATCGAGTTGCCCTCTCGCGTTGCTCAAGCCACTCGAGCTACCCGGTGCGGAAGGCGTGTCGGTTTCCCCTTGTGTCAAGGTACGGCTCGAAGGGCGGGTTGACCGCGCAGTCCCGATCGCGGACCTCCCCGCGGTGCGGGCCAACCACGATGAGCCAGCCGGTCATCCCGCATCCGTTGTCGCTGATGAGGACCGCGCCCCGCCCGCGTTCCAGGTGCCAGACTTCGTCGCCGGCGTCCCCGAAGACCTTGCGGTAGTCGTCCAGATAGTTGTCCTCTTCGTCACGAGTGGTGGGTTCGTACCCGGCTACGCGAAGGGTCGCTATCTGCTGGTCGGCCCAGTCTTCCGTCTCGACGAAGGGCCCACTGGGGTCCTGCAGCCAGTGGTGCCCTGCGGTGTCCCAGAGCCATCCCCATTTCCCGTCGATTCGGCACAACGACGTGAGGTGGAGTGCCGGTCCGGGGCCGCCGGCCCCGACCTCTGCCAGAAACGTGCGGTACTCGTCGGGCAACGCGACACCGTACTGTGCTTCGACCTCCGCGACCGTCGAGCAGCGATCGTCTGCAGCTCTCGGTCGGCGTTGCCGTTGGGGTCGATGAACTTCCGTGGGTTCGGAGCGAGGGCGGCCAGGCGGCGGGTGACCGCGCGGCGTGAGACCGCGACATGCGCGAGCGGACGGGTCCTGACGTTCGATCGGCGGCGACCCTCCACGGACAAGGGCGCGTTCGCGTGGCTCATGGTGTCGCCGGGACCGTACGGGGCGTGCGGTGCCGTGCGCCGGTGACGATGAGTGAGACGTTCTGTCCGCCGAAGCCGAAGGAGTTGCTGAGCACGGCCTGCTGGGGGACGTCTCGTCGCGTTGTGACGACGTCGAGGTCGATGTCGGGTCCGACGCCGGCTGCGGTGAGGTTGCGGGTCGGCGGGATGACGCCGTGTTCCACGCTGAGGACGGCGATGAGTGCCTCGATCGCGCCGGCGGCGCCGAAGAGATGGCCGAGTGCCGCCTTGGGGGCGGTGACGGTGGCGCGGCCGAAGACCTGCCTGATGGCGTGTGCCTCGGCGACGTCGCCGGTCGGGGTTCCGGTGGCGTGGGCGTTGATGTGGCTGATCTGCTCGGGGGCCAGACCGGCTTGTGCGAGGGCCTTGCGCATGGCGGAGACCTGGCCGGAGCCGTCGGGGGCGGGTGCCGTGATGTGGTGGGCGTCGGCGGCGATGCCGGCTCCCGCGAGCACCGCGTGGACGCGCGCGCCCCGGGCGTCGGCGTGCTCGGCGCTTTCGAGGACCACGACGGCGGCGCCCTCGCTGAGGACGAATCCGCTGCGGTCCGCGGCGAACGGCCGGGACGCCGAGGCGGGTTCGGCGGTGTACCGCGATAGTGCCTGTGCCTGGGCGAAGCCGGCGACGGTGATCGGGGTGATCGCGGCCTCGGTCCCGCCCGCGATGACCACGTCCGCCTCGCCGGCGCGGATGAGCCTGGCCCCGAGGGCGATCGCCTCGGCACCGGAGGAGCACGCCGAGACGGGCGTGTAGACGCCGGCCCGTGCGCCGTATTCGATGCTGATCAGAGCCGCCGCCGCGTTGGGCATGAGCATCGGTACCGTGCGGGGCGAGACACGCCGCGTCCCGGCCGACTCCAGTGCGTCGTCCTCCTTCAGCAGGGTCCGTACGCCCCCGATGCCCGTGCCGATCGCCGAGGCGAGCCGGTCCGGGTCCACCTGCGGGGCACCGGCGTCGGCCCAGGCCTCGGCGGCGGCGATGAGTGCCGCCTGCTGCGAGCGGTCGAGCCGCCTGGCCCGCACCGGCGGCAGGGACTCGGCGGGGTCGATCGCCATCGTCCCCGCGGCGGTGTCGGGAAGGCCGGCGTCCTCGTGGCCGCGCAGGGCGCCGCCGCGGATGCCGGACTCGCCGGCGAGCAGGGCGTTCCAGGTGGACTCCACGTCTGCGCCGAGCGGTGTGGTCGCGCCGAGTCCGGTCACGACGACTTCAGTGCGGTGCATGCCCTTCGACCTTTCTTGTATGCGATACAAGCGAACGGTTAAGTTGTATCACATACAATTCGGGTGTGGAGAAGAAGCGAACCGAGGCCCGGTCGACGTCGGCGCGGTCGCGTGACCGCGGTCGCGCGACGAGACGCCAGCTGATCGAGGCGACCGCACGGCTGTGCGAGGAACGGCCCGGCGCCGAGCTGAGCGTCGCGGAGATCGCGAACGCGGCGGGCGTCTTCCCCAACCAGGTCACCTACTACTTCGGTTCCAAGGACTCGCTGCTCGTGCACGCCGCCTTCCTCGGCCTGCTGCACGACGCCCGACGGATCGAGCGCATCGGTCGCCAGGCCACCGATGCGGCGACCTTCCGGCGCAACATCGCTCGCGCCGTACTGGCCATGCCCTCGCTCCCGTCGGTCGCGCGAGCACTCGCCGCCGCGATCTCCAAGCCCGAACTCGCCCCCGTGGTCGACCGGCACCTCCAGTTGCTGTTCCGGCAGTCCGAGCGCTTCGTGAGCCAGCTCGTCGAGGGCCGCGGCTGGAGGGTCGGTCGACCGCTCGACGTGGAGGCCAGGACGTTCTGGAGCACCGCGCTCGGCGCCGTGCTGCTCGTCCGCGCCGGGGCGCACGGCACCGGCGCGGACCTCGACCTCGCCGGAGCGCTGACCGTCCACGACGACGAACCCGAGCGCGGCTAGGGCGTTACTTCGGATCCGCGGGCGGACCGGATGAAGACGCCGGCGATGTGGAGTCCGGCGCGGAACACGGTGGCGGTGTTCTCGAAGCGGGTCGCCAGGCCGCGCCAGTTCTGCGGCTGTTCGCCGCGAGGTGGATCTCGGTGGTCCGCCCGCCCCGCTTCGGCGTCTGGTCCAACAAACAACGGCTCTGTGCGCGCCCATCGCGTGTCAGTCAACGGCCCGACCGGACCGACGATCCGGTGATCGGAAAGCAGGCCATCAGGTGGGGGTGGTTCGGGCACACTGGGGCGATGAACTCCGGGGCGGGGCTTGGCGAGGACGGCTGGGACGCTGACGGAGCCCTCCGGGCTGCGCTGAGGCGTACGGCCGAGGGGATCGGGCTTGCCCTGCCCGAGTCGGACGGGAAGTGGGGTCGCCTCGCGGAGTACGTCGACGCGAGGACCGGTCGGCGTGTGTGGGGGCCGAGGGGACGAGCGGGCCGCCCTGAGCCTGACTGCCCGGCTCAGGATGCGGTGGCGGGCAGGTGCCGCGGCCGGGTCCGGAGTGTGACCACTAGGGTGGCCAGGCTCACGGACAGGAGCGGGGCGAGGATGCCGAGGGGACGGGCGTCGAGCAGGCTGTGGAAGATCCGGTTGGTGCCGGCGACGGCCAGGAGGGCGCTGCCCAGCGCGGTGACGACGACGAGAACCGGAGCGTCCCGCGATCCCCGGCGGAGGCAGATGGTGGCGTAGACCCAGAAGCACACGACGGCTGCAGCGAAGCTGAGGATCAGGAAGCCGGTGAACCCCGCGACGAGATTGTTGAGTTCGGCGGTCTCCTCCTCGGCGGAGCCCCACTGGTCCCGGGGTGGCAGGTGGTTTCCGGGGGAAGGCCGCAGGGCCAGAACGCAGAAGGGCGCGACGCCCCAGAGCCAGGCCCCGGCCTGCGCCAGCCGAACCGGCAGAAGCCGCACGGGTAGGAGGCGGCCGGCAGGGGCTACGGGCACTGCGGTCATCGCGGTCTCTCCGGGGGAAGCGGCTGGTGAGGACGGGTAGAGCCTCGCCGAACCGCTCTGGCCGTCGCATGAGTACGGCTACTCATTCGTGCAGGTCCGAACAGCAGGCGGACCGCAGTGACGTTTCCTCAGACCCGTTGCGAAAAAGTATCATCGCTGCTGTGAGCGCCGTGGTACGTTCCGTAACCCCAACAGAAAACAGTTGACCCCGGCGGTGCTACCAACACCCCGGGGCCCGGCACCAGGAGCAGAACCTCCCGATGCGCGTCCATCGTACCGAACACGCACGCCACTTCACCGTGCTTCCCAACGCCGTCCTGCAGTTCCGTCGGCTGAGCTACACCGCCCGCGGCCTGCTCGCCGACCTCCTCTCCCGCCCTGACGGCTGGCGCGAGGACGGACGGCACATGGCCGACACCAGCCCCCAGGGGCGCGGCGCCGTCAGCAAGGCCCTCAAGGAGCTGACCGCCGCGGGTTTCTACCGGACCGAGAAGGTCCGCATGCCCGACGGCACCATCCGCACCGAGGCCCACGTCTACGACACCCCGCAGCCGACGACACCGGGTACCACCCGTCCGGCGCCCGGTGAAGCGGCAACCGGCCGTACTGGCGCCCCTGTAGTAAAGAACCCGGCGAAAGCAACCACCCTCCCCGCCCGCGACAGTGCCGACGGCGGCAGCGCCGATGTCGACTGCGGGACGGCCGTCAAGGAGGCCGATGCCGTTCGGGACGAACAGGTCCGCGAGGCCGTCGCCGCGCTCTACCGGGCGATCCGGCCCGAGCCCCGCCTGCGTATCGGCGAGGCCGAAGCGCGGGCGCTCGCACCGCTGGTCGCCCAGTGGCTGGAACGCGGCGCGACCCACGCGGACCTCGCCCAGGCGCTCCTGCACGGACTCCCCGTGCCCCTGCACTCAGCGACAGCGGTGATCCGCTACCGCCTCGAGCACAAGCTGCCTCCGACCCGCCCAGTCGTCGCCGTCCGACCCACCGAGCGCCCCACCTGCCACGACCCCGTCCCCCGCCCCGGCATCTGCCGCTCCTGCGCGGGCCTCGGAGGCGCACGAACCCCCCGCTGTCGGTGGCGGCGAGCGGTACACCCGCAGCGGTGCGGCCCGCGCCAGAACGGCCCTGCGCGCGGCGCGGACAGGCGCGCTGAGCCTCGGAAAACCCGCCCCGATCGGATGAGCGCCGCGCCCGCGCTCACCACTACTGCGGCGCCGGGCCCGGATTCTTTTGCCGCCACCGCCACACCCTGCTGGCACTCGGCGACCTCACCGACGACAACGACCGGATCCTCACCGCCATCGCCCACTGCCTCGGCTTCGTGGAGGCCCGCACCATCCACGGCTTCGCCCCGCACCTGCTGCGCAAGTGAACGGCTCCGAGGTCCGCGACGCACTGTCCTCCCTCGGCCTGCCCGACTCCGGCCCCGCACTGCGCACCTACACCGGGCTGCCTCCCGCCGAGGAACCCGAACTGCCCGACCACGGCAGCTGCATCTGTCACCAGGACGGCTGAGCGCATAGGCGGGGAGGCGCCACGGCCCAGCGGGTCCGGGTACCGTCGCGGGCCTGGCGATGCCGGACGAGACCGTCGCGTCGTTCAGTCGGGGTCATGGGTGTCCCGTTCTTAGTCTTGGCACCGCGGTGGAAGAGCGGGGCGCCGATGTCGGTTTCCAGCCGGGCGACTTGGGTGACGAGGGCGGAGGGGACGGTGCCGAGTGCCTCGCCGGCCGGGTTGACCTTCGGGATGATCACGCGATCAATCCAGAATGGAATCGAGCCGTCATCCGTCCAGGACCTCTCGCCGGACGTTGCCGCCTTCGGCCCACGTCCAGAGCCACTTCCGCAACGACTCGGCTGCGTAGGACAGCCCGTCGTGAGGATCCTCGCCCCATTCGGGCACCCAGCTATCGCAGTCGTAGAGCAGCACCGGGTTGTCGACGGCAAGCAGTGAGACGTGCCACGACATCGTGCAGCCGCCGCCTGTCAGGAAGAACCAGGACGCCGGCACGCCCTCCGCATTGTGGCGCTCCTGAGAGGCCACAGCGGACGGCCAGTCACTCAGGTGCCCCGGCACCCGGTTCCCCTCGCGCAGGCCGACAAGCCCGCCATCGGGCCCGAAGCCCCCGTCGGCGATCTCGGTCCAGATGCGGCGAAGCAGGTCGGGCAGCCGACGGGCGATCTTGCGTTCGACGTCCTCGACCTCGGCCATGGCGGCTGGCGGGAACAACGGCCCGCGCGGGGCGTCCGCGTAATACGCGGTCACTTCTTCGGCCCAGGATTCGAGCCGAACCGACCCATCGCCGCCTGTCCCCCGCAGGCCCGGGTGTGGCCGGGGTCGAACCATCCGGCGCCGTAGCGCTCCGCGATCCAGGCGCTCGGCACCTTCTGCCCTGTCGAAGCGCCGCCCCGGATCCCAGGCCCGGAAACGCAGCTTCTCGATCAACGCATCGTCGTCCGCCGGCTCTTCGGCGATTCCAGGATGCTGGAGCGACGCAGGGGACTCGGGCGAAGCGGCGGTCATGCGCCGAGAGCATTGTTGTGGGCGACGGAACCCACCTCGGCCCGAGGACCGCCGGACAGAAGGCCTTCTCCGTCACAAGTCGCGGCGCGGATAGAGTCGTCGCAGCAGCCCCGGAGCGGGGCGCACCGTGAAAGAAGAGGGCTGGAGGACGGCGGGGCATGTACCTCAAGAACGTGCGGGTGCGGAACGTGCGCGGGTTCCGCGGCGCCCGTGAGGTGGACCTCGACCTGACCCGGCCCGACGGCTCCTACGCCGGGTGGACGGTGCTGGCGGGCCGCAACGGGTCCGGCAAGTCCACCCTGCTGCGAGCCGTCGCCCTGGCGGTCAGCGGGCCGAGCGCGGCACGCGGGCTGGTCACCGGCTTCGACTCGTGGATCAGCGACGAGCGGTCGCAGGCGGTCGCGGAGGTCCGCCTCCACCACGACCCGTCCGAGGACCGGTTCACCACGGGACGGCCCCCGGCCGACGCGTTCTGGGCGGGCCTGAAGTGGACCGCGCCGGACGCCGCCACCGCGGCCGGCCGGCACGCCCAGCCGGCCCTGGGCCCGGTGGCGTACCGGAAGGCGCCGACCGCCGCCCAACGGGGCCCGTGGGCGGACAACCCGGTGGGCTGGCTCTGCGCGGGCTACGGGCCGTTCCGCCGTCTCGTCGGAGGGTCGGGGGAGGTCCAGCGGCGCATGGCGGGGTCGGGCGCCGTGGCCCGGCTGACCAGCCTCTTCCACGAGGACGCCTCGCTGGCCGAAGGCGTCAGCTGGCTCATCGAACAGCACCTGCGGTCCCTCGAGAACCGCCCGGGCGCGGCCGAGCTGAAGCGCACCGCGCTCGAGATCCTCGGCGACGACCTCCTGCCCGACGACTACACCATCGGGGACGTCGACTCCGACGGCCTGTGGGTCGCCCACGGCGGCCGGTCGTTCGCCCTGCGGGAGATGAGCGACGGCTACCGCACCGTCGCCGCGCTCGTGGTCGACATCCTCAAGCAGCTCCACGACACCTACGGCGCCCTACACGTCGAACGCGACAGCGGCCACCCGGTCGTGACCGTCCCCGGTGTCGTGATCATCGACGAGATCGACGCGCACCTGCACGTGTCCTGGCAGAAGCGCATCGGGGGGTGGCTCAAGCAGCACTTCCCGCTGGTGCAGTTCCTGGTCACCACCCACAGCCCCTACATCTGCCAGGCGGCCGACCCAGCCGGACTGATCCGCCTGCCCGGCCCCGACGTCGACGAAGCCCCCGAAGTCGTGGACGCGGACCTGTACGACCGGGTGGTGTTCGGCAGCGGCGACGACGCGGTGCTGTCCGAGCTCTTCGGCCTCGACACCCCGTACTCGCAGCGCGCGGACGAGGCCCGGGCCCTCCTGGTCACGCTGGAGATGAAGATCGTGGCCGGCGAGGCCGACGAGCAGGAACGCGAGCGCTACCGCCGGCTGAAGCGGACGCTCACCAGCTCGCCCTCCGCCCGGGTCGACGAGGTCGCCGCACGGCTGCACTCCCTGACCGGGCACGTCGCGTGATCCGGATCCGGCGGCCACCCCTGCCCGAGCCGCCGCGCTCCCGCATGGCCGAGTGCACCTGCGAGATCGTGCTGGCCCCGGAACCGGAGATCAGGGCGCGAAAGCTCTGGAACCACACGACGGTCCGAACCCACGTGCACGCGCCGCTGCGGGACCTCCTCGCGGAGATGGCCGCCGGGCGCGAGCGGTGCATGTACTGCGGGGACAACCAGGGCACCGACATCGACCACTTCGAACCGATCGACCGCCACCCGATGCGAGCCTTCGACTGGACCAACCACGTCCTCGCCTGCTCGCTGTGCAACAGCCACCTGAAGCGCGCCGCGTTCCCGCTCGACGAAGGCGGGGCGCCGCTCCTCATCGACCCCACGGCCGAAGACCCGACACCGCACCTGCGCCTGGTCCTGGCAGCCGGCATCTACCACCCGCTCACCCCCCGAGGCCAGGCCACCATCGACCTGTTCGACCTCAACCGAGGCCTGCTGGCCAAGGGCCGGGTCAACGCCTTCCACGTCACGAAGGCCTGCGTCGCCCAGTGGGCCCATGCCACCGCCCAGGGCGACCACGATGCCGCCGCCCACTGGGCCACGGTGGTCAACGAACAGCCGATAGCCGACGTGGTGCAGGCCATGCTGCACCAGGCACTCGACCCCGCCGCCGAGATCCTCTTCGAGGACGACCCGCAGCTCCTCGCCCACCTCAGGGAGCCCCGGCTCCGGTCGGCCCTGCTCATCGCCTAAGTGGTCGAGTTTGGAAGTCCTTCGGGGGGTGACGCTGAGGAAGCTCTTGTGCCAGGTGAAGGCGTGGAACCCGGGCGAAGGGCGAGTTGACCTTCAAGTTGGATGAACGTCGACAATCGGGGCCATGGACGGCACCACGGAACTACTCAGCATTAGCGCCTTCGCGCGGCGGGTCGGTCTCGCTCCGAGCGCCCTGCGTTTCTACGACGACTGCCGTGTCCTGCGGCCGGCGTGGGTTGACGGCGCGACTGGATACCGCTTTTACAGCCCTGCGCAGGAGGCCCGTGCCGCTCTCCTACGCGGTCTGCGAGATGCGGGACTGCCGCTGGCTGAGGTTGCCGTGGTGCTCGACGGGCCCGAGCACGAGGGTCGAGAGGTGCTGGAGCGGCACCTGGAGAGGATGCGGGACCGGACGCAGGCGGCCAAGACCGCCATCGCGGCGGCTCTGCGGTCCCTCTCGACTGCCGACAGCAAGACGGAAGCGCGAATCGGCGGCGTGGAGTTGGCCAGCGCTGTCCGCCAGGTGATCCCGGCCGCAGCCTCCGACGTGGAACGCCCTGCACTTGGCTGCGTCCTCATCGAGATCGATGACGGCGAGGTCCACCTGGTGGCTACCGATCGCTATCGCCTGTCGATGCGTGTCCTGAGGCCTGCGGCCCTCGAGGGAGGGCCCTGCCGTCTGCTGGTGCACGCGGCTGACCTGATCGAGTTCGGGCAATGGGCGGCGCGATTCCACCAGGTCACTATTCAGGTCGGACCGGACCGGACCCGAGCACGCAGTACGTCAGAGTCCCGTGTCCTGGTGACGGTCGATGACCAGTTCCCTGACTACCGCGAGATGCTCTCGGCTCTGGCCCCGCCCGAATACCGCGTGATCGTGGATCGCCTGGCCCTTCGCGACGCGGTCAACAGTCACGGCGACGCTGCACGTATCGCTCTGAGCTTCTCGGGGGACGAGATGACCATCTCTCTTCCCGATCGCTCCATCGCCACCGCCCTGCCCGCGGTCTGCCATCAAGACCTGCCGCAGCGGATCGGCTTCGACCCTGCCGTCCTGGCTCCCGCTCTGGAGGCCAGCGTCGGGCCCGACGTCCTGCTGGAGATCGCCGCCGCAGACCGACCTGTCGTGGTGCGCTCCGCGGACCAGGGCAGCTTCACCACCCTGGTCATGCCGGTCGCCCTCAACACCTCCAGCTGATCCCCCCTTGACACCGCGCCCTCATCACCTCAGGAGAACCATGACCGACCCCGAGAACATCGTCGTGCAGCTGTGCGTCCAGGGCATGCAGGCCGAGACCGAAGGACGAGACGCCCGAGCCCGGGACCTGTTCCTTCAAGCGTGGGAAGCAGCCGAGGACGACTACGACGCCTGCATCGCCGCGCACTACCTCGCCCGGCACCAGCCCACACCGCAGGAGACCCTGCACTGGAACCAGGAGTGCCTGAACCGGGCCGACAAGGTCGGCGACGACCGTGTCCGCGGCTTCTACGCCTCCCTTCACGGCAACATGGCCCGGGCCCACCGGGACCTGGGCCAGATCGACCAGGCCCGCGAACACTTCGAGTCCGCCGCCAAGCACATCGACGACGTCCCAGCCGGCCCCCACCAGCAATGGCTCCGCTACCGCATCGCCGCGGGACTGCGTGCCACCACTCCGGCCGCACCACAGCAGCACGAAGACCCGGTCGGCGAACTCCTCACCAAGCTCTGCGCACGCGCGGACCTCGAAGCTCTGAGTTTGCTGTTGCCCCCGTACATGGGCAGCCTCGGTACACCCGAGGACGAGGAACGCATCACCGCCGCCATGCGCATGCTCCACGCCGAGCGTCGCCTTCCCGACGATGAGCAGACCGCCCTCAGCCACGCGATCAAGGTCCGGTCCGCCGCGTGAGCGCCCGCGCCCCTCGGTGACGCGCGAGACACGAGCGTAGGCCACCGACCGCCTTCCTGGGCGCCGACGAACCTTCAACGATCATGATGGCCCGCCGACCTGACGGTCGGCGGGCCATCAACATGCCGGTCACTACCGCTCTTTCTTCTGCCTCCTTGGAGATCCAACGAGGCAGAAGGAAGAGCGGTGGACAGTCGAAATCATTCAGGCTTATCAGCCTGCCGCAGGATCCGGGGGACGGGTACGTGGCCATACGCGCTGCCGTGGCGGTGGTGCTGACCGCCGCCGAGCGCCACCGGCTGAAGAAGATGGCTTACGGGCACAAGACTCCACACCAAGCCAGGCAGCGTGCCGCAGTCGTCCTCTTCGCGGCACGTGGCCGGAGTAATGCCAGGATCGCCGCCGAGACCCCCCTGCACGTGGGCTACGACGTCCACCGCGCCCGGGTGTTCGGCCGTTGCGAGCCGAAGACCGGCATCGTCCCCTTCATGAACCTGGTCACCCAGGTCATGACCACCGAGCCCTACGCGAGCGCCAGACGCGTCTTCTGGATCGTCGACAACGGCTCCTCCCACCGGAGGAAGAAGGCCATCGACCGTCTGACCAAGGCGTTTCCGAACGCGGTCATGGTCCACACCCCCGTGCACGCCTCCTGGACCGATCAGATCGAGATCTTCTTCTCCATCGTCCAACGCAAGGTCGTCTCACCCAACGACTTCACGGACCTGACCCAGGTCCGGGACCGGCTCCGAGCATTCGAAGACCGCTACAACGCCACAGCACAGCCGTTCCAGTGGAAGTTCACCACCTCCGACCTGGACGATCTGCTGGCCCGGCTCGACCGACACACACCCGCCGACCGACAAAAAGAATCCTCCATCGCCCTGGCAGCCTGATCAACCCCCGAAGGACTTCGAGCGTCGACCACTAAGGTGCCGCAGGCGGGCAGGTCCACCTTCTCGCTACGGAGTGCCTCCATCCGCCCCCACCGGAAGGAATTGGTCGGTTGACCCCTGCGCATTACAGGGAGGAGACGGGCACCGGTGCGACCGGTTGCAGCATGACCGGCTGACCCCTGCGAATACAGGGAGGAACGCGTGAGCGACGACCCACTGCTGGTCCGCCGCCGGCGCAGCGCCTCGCCGCCGCCCTGTCCGCCGCGGTGAGGCTTCCGACCGGCGGGGGCACGGTCGCGGACTCCCGCTTCCTTCGTCCCCGCCGCCGGGTGATCACCGCTGAAAAGGATTCAATGGCTGCGCCGATCGAGTACCTGCAACGGCCGCATCATTTCATTGTCCTCATGGTCCATGATGTGACAGTGCCAGACGTACCGTCCCGCAATGCCAAAGCGAACCTTGACACGGGTGATATAGCCCGGCAATGTGATCACGGTGTCCTTATATCCGCCTTCCCCCGGTTGCGGGGGTGACGACGCGCCGCCCGTGACTTCCTGGCGGCCGAGGACCTGGAATCCGATCTGATGGATGTGGATGGGGTGCGCGTCGGGGGTGAAGTTGTACAGTTCCCAGATCTCCGTGTCGTCCTTCACCGGCGTCTCGGTGACCGGGTCCGACCACAGGAGCGGGGTGGCTGAGCCACTCGGCGAAACCGTGCCGAGTTTGTCCATCGTGGGCGCGCCGGTGAAGTACGCGGAGTCCTCTTCGTTGAGTGACAGCTTCCGGACCGTCCGACTCTCGGGAAGCGCCGGGATCGGGGGAAGCACGATCTGTGACGGCGGGACGCTGGTATCGGTGGAGGCAAGGGAAACGACGGTGAATTTCATGACCTGCCCCGTGGTCGTGATATTCGCCGGCGTGAAGTCGGTGACCGGTGCGCCGCCGTCGTACGCCTCGTCCGGGCCTTCATTGATCAAGTAGAGCCCGGTGCCGACCGGAGTGCCGGTGAAGTCGACCACCACGTCGGCGCGCTCCGCGGGGGCCAAGAGGAGTTGATCCGACTGGACCGGGGCCGGCAGGAATCCCTGGTCGTTTCCGATCTGCCAGAAGGGCAGTGCGGGGCTGACGGGGCGGGGGGCTGTGGCGTCAGCCGCGATCTTCAGGATGAGAGTACGGGCGTTGCTCGCGTTGAGGATGCGCAGGCGGTATCGCCGCGGTTCCACGTTGAGTACCGGCCAGGTGTTCCCGTTGACGACCATCGTGGTGCCGAAGAACTCCGGGTTCCAGATGGGCGGAATATCGGTGGAGGGGATCCATGGACCGTCCGGCGGGGTGTCCCCGAAGTATCCGCGACTGCTGGGGAAGAACAGCGACCCGTCCGCTTTGAAGGACTTGTCCTGAACCACCAGGGGGATTTCGTAGGGGTGGGCACCGTGGGCACCGTCTCGCCCGGACGCCGGCCCGGGAAGCACTCCCGAGGGGAGGTCGGCGGGTCCGCCTCGCAGCAGGTAGAAACCGGCAAGGCCCGCGTAGACATTCACCCGGGTCATGCCCAGAGCGTGATCGTGGTACCAGAGCGTTGTGGGACGCTGATCATTGCTGTACGCGAACGTCGCCGACCCGGGGCGCCAGCGGACGCCGTAACGGTCACGGAACTGCCCGGCGAACCGATCGTAATAGGTGCCTACGCGGGCATAGTCACGAGGAATATCACGAGATGCCGGCAGGTACCAGGCTTCGGGGTATCCGTCACTCTCTTCTCGGCTGTACCCCCCGTGCAGATGGGTGACGACGGGAACAGGTCCCGTGTACGGCCCGGGAGTGGTTGAGAAGGTCGGCCGGGAATCACGTCCGGCGCTTCCGCCAGGAGGGTTCGCCCAATGCAACGTGGGGTCCACAGCGCATAGATGGGGCAGATAGAAGCCGCGCGAGGTGACGAGGTCGTTGACCCATGTCACGGAGATCGGTCGATCCACACGGGCTTCAATGGTCAGGCCTGGCGTATGAAATGATTGCGGGTGGCCCACGGCCCCGTAACCCCAGACCGTGGTGGCCGGCATCCCGATCGGCAGCATTTGCTGTCGGAACTGACGGATCGCGATGTGGTAGGAGTCCCGGCCCTCGCCGGGCATCCTATCGAGAAGAAACAGCGGCGTTCTGTACTTGGGTACGGATGACGGATCGAGCGCTTCTCCCGATGGCCGTGAAGGATGCGGGTGGTGCCGGCGGTTTCGAAGAGCACCCGGCCCGGACGGAGAATCGACGGCGTAGGCATGTCCGTCCGCGAGTGCGCCGGCGAAACCTACGGCACCGACTGCCGCAACCGTGGTTTTGAGCAGCCCGCGTCGACTCGGCGGAGAACTCTCGGCGATATCGGCGGCCTGCGAATTCTTCAGGGAATCGGCATCCTTGATCACGCTCGAATGATATGCGCACGACATGGAATGTGGCGTTGTTTCCGCCATTCGACACGCCCCACTCCTTAAAGTCCGATCATTAGGCTATTACTGCGACGGCGGATCTTCCTTCCAGTGATCGAAGCCGATCGCCCCGCGCTTCGTGGAGCGATCGGCACCGCTTCCGGAAACGGGTGGACTGGTTCAGCAGGTCTGGCGCAGGTAGCCGGGGTCGCTCGGTGGAACGGCGTCGAGGTCGCGCCGCACGATGCTGATGCGGGTCCCCCAAGTCGTGCACGCCGCCTGGAGGCCCTGCTCGTCGTACTCGATGTCGAATACGCCGTCGCCGAACGCGTCGGTGTACCGGTCGCACTCGCCGTACGTGCCGCACTGTTCCACCACCGCGAAGTCGAGGCCCAGTTGCTTCCGGTCCGGGGCCAGCTCCGCCGCGTTCTTCTGGGCGATGGCAAGGCCTTGTCCGTGCGCGTGCGCGACGAGTAGGGACTGGTACGCCTCGGCGTCGGCCGCGCTCAGCAATTCGGCCGACCGTGTGTAGCTGTCGTAGTTGTCCGGCTCGACGGCGTTGAAGCCCTTGGTGGCGCACTCGTCGATCCAGCCGTCCACCTTCAGAGCGATCCGCTGTCGCTTGGTGTCCGTGCTGATGTCCAGCAGCGCCTCGTTCCAGGTGGTGTCGTAGACGACGTTGCCGGCCTGGTCCCGGAGCAGGAGGTCCCGGTCCCATTCCTGCTCCGCGTCCGGCTGGGCCTGGAAGCCGTTGACGTAGCAGATGTTGTAGATCCCCGGTGCCGGGGACGCCCCGTGGTCGCGGCTGACGACGGACACACCGGCCGGCGGCTGGTACGGCCCGCCGATCTGGTAGTCGAACCCGGCGTGCACTGGAGGCATCGTCACGGCGGGCGGGGCCGTCGCCGGTGCCGGTGTTCCCTCGGACGTGGAAGGCGAGATCGTCACCGCCGGTTCCGTGGTTCCGCCGGAGGAACCGCATGAGGAGACGGCGAGAACGGCTGCCGCCGAGATCGTCAGCGCTACGGCGATCCCGATCCGCGACCTGCGGGATCGACCATGGTCAACGGGCATCATCGGACTCCTGGACGACGGGGCATGTCCTCGGGGCGGCCCCCTCCTGCGGTGCCGGAGACACGAGGGACCACCCCGGCGCCTTCCTCCCGGGACTGGTCGCCTGCCTGGTCGGGCGGGACGTCGATGGGGCGGCGGGGCCGCGGCGCAGTGCGGCTGCGGTGCTACCGGGCACCCGGGTTCCGTGCGGGAAGCGGACGCAGCGGGGTGATCGCGTCGTCGGGGTCGGCGCACGGGGGCACTCGGCCGTCGGCGGCATCGGAGACCGGGCGACGGCCGTCGACGGCGGCCGAGGCCTGGCCGCCGTCGACGTGTGGAGGCTGCGGACAGCGGGCCCGGTGGGTCAGGCCACGCAGCCGGGGACCGCGGTGGGGCTGCCGAAGCAGTTGGTCGGGTTGTTGGCGAGCACGGCGGTGAAGTCGAGCGTGACGCTGCCGCCGTCGTTGTAGACCCCTCCGGGGGCGTTGGTCGCGAAGTTGCTGGCGACCTTGCTCCGGGTGAGCGTGGTGGTGGCGTCGGCACCGCCGAAGTTGGCGATTCCGCCGCCCGCACCCGTGGGCCCGGAAGCCGAGTTGTCGACGACGTCGCTTCGCGAGACGTTCAGCGTACCGTCGTTGGCCACTCCGCCGCCCAGCTCGAGCGCGTTGTTGTTGACGACAGCGCTCTTGTCGATGGTCATGTCGCCGTCGTTGCCCAGACCGCCACCGTTGTGGAGCGCGCTGTTGCCGCTGATGAGGCTGTGGTCGACGCTCGTGGTGGACCCGGTGGCGCCGCCGATCCCGCCGTAGAGGTCGGCGTGGTTGTCGCGGATGAGGCTGCGACTGACGGTGAGGGTTCCGTCGTTGCGGATGCCGCCCCCGAAGTCTCCCGTCGCGTCACCGTTGGCGATGATGGCCTCGCAAAGGCTCAGGTTGCCCGTCGAGTCGACCATGAGGATGCGGAAGGCCGGCGCGGCCGGGTCACGGGTGATGGTGGCGCCGTGACCCTTGATGGTGATCGTGTTCTGGATGGACGGCAGCGGGGTGGTCAGGTCGTAGATGCAGCCCGGGGCCAGGGCGAGCGTGCCGCCGGAGGTGTTCGCGTCGGTGATGGCGCTCGCCAGCGCGTCGGTGGTGCACGGGACGAACGTCCGCGCGGCTGCCGGGGTGGCGGCCAGGCCGGTGACCATGAGGGCGGCCGCCCCGAGAGCGCCCAGCGCGCGGATCGCCAGCTTGCTGCGGTTCATTGCTTCTCCCTGGTGTCGAGTGGATCGTCCACGGGGCCGCGTGCGGCGTGTCCGGGAACGGGTCGGGGGTGTGCTGGGACCCGGGCTCGTGGTGGCTTGAGCCCTCTGGTGTGGTCCGGTCGCACCTGTGCGGGCATCCGGCCTGCGACTGCCGGGGCGCAGCGGTTGAACGTCCGTGCGTCAGCCGGGCGGTGGGCCCGGGGTCCGGGCGGGCGCGGTGAAGGCGCCGCGGTGTCGGAGACGGCAGTGCGGTGGCAGAGCCCGGCACCGCCTCCGGTGGGTCCTCGGTTCGGGCTGACGGCCTGCGGGGGCGTCATGACGCTCACCGTGTTCGCGCCGTCGTCGCTCACCTAGGTGGAGGGAGCGTTCGGGGTGAATGCCACCTTGCTCGCAGCGGTGTCGATCACGTTCACGCCGCCACCGGCGCTGTTCGCCACATGGGCGCGGCTGCCGTTCGGGGTGACCGCGATTCCGGTGGGCCCGCCCCGCCCGGCACGGTCGCGTCCTTCGCCGCCGGTCCTGCCGGCAGGCGGTCAGCCGCTGAGCTCATGACGTCCCCTCCGATCAAGCGGGGACCGTCGACGTCCAACGGCCGTCGCGTTCACGACGGCCGACACGACGTCGGCTCCTTACCGGGGGCGCCCGACGGCTGCCGGACCGGGAGCACGCGTCTCCTGAGGTCCGACGCATTCCCCCGGCAAGGGATGGGCGGCCCACCGGGTGCAATCGCTACGAGTAACCCACAGGGCCACAGAAGGCAGCCATCGAAAGGTCTGCTTCTCACCCGAACGGCCGAGCGCGCTACCCGGGAACGATCCCGCACGTGCCGTCCACCCGGCCACGACGACCGCTTCCCCGCGTACCGCGGCCGCACCGCCCGACAGGGCGCATCGCCGGAGGGGCTTAAGGCCGCCGGCGTCAGCGACGACCGAACGGCGTACCCGACGCTCGATCCGTCCACGCGACGGTGTCGGTGGACGCGATCGACGAATCCGCACAGCGAGGATACGGAATATTATATCCAGGATGGACTGCTCGGGTGAATTCAAACATTCACTGCTGACATCCGCTCAAATCATTGACACGATCGAGGATGAGTATTCCGCGGATAGGAGTCCGCGGAAATCATCGCCCCGGTGGAGGTTCGCCATGACCAACTGCCCAGCTGTCGACGCCCGAGCCGCTCTCGCCTTCCTCCAGAACAGCGGACTGATAGACATGAACACCACTCTGGAGCAGTTGGTCAGTGCGACCACCACGCTCGGAGAAATCTCCGGCTATGTGCTGGCCTGGGACAAGTACGTGCTCGTCGTCCCGTCCGTGACCGAGGAGGCCGCGCAGGCCTAGCCTCGGACTGCGCCGTACGGGGCGCCCGCGTCAGGCGAGGCGCAAGGCCGGGTGACATCGACTCATCAGGGGCGGCTGTGGCTGACACGTGGCGCACGGTGGAACAGGGAGCGGTCTCCTGGCTGGCCGCACACCGCACCCGTTTCGACCCCGACGCCGCCGATGAGGGGCGTGTGCTGTTCGTCCGCAAGGCGCTCGTCGAGGTCGCGTTGCTGGTCGGACTGCGCGCCCGGGCGGAGTCCGGATCCTTCGACGACGCCGACTATCAGACGCTGTTCGACCAGGTCACCGCAGTGGCGGCTCGGGCTTCGTACCGCGAGCTCGTCGCACGCGACGAGCGGGCCCTGCTCTTGTACGCGGGCACCTATGCGTCACAGCGGTTGTGCGGGCGGCCCGACCGCGAATTCGAGCGCCTCATCGGCCAAGCGGTCTCCGGGCGCTACGCCGCCTGTTTCGAGCGTGTTCCCTTTCGGCAGCTGGATCTGCTGCACACGCTGGAGTTGGCCGGAATCGATCACGGAATGCCGGAGGCCAACGCTGTCCTGCCTTTCTCCCTGCTCTGCGCGGATCCGTCCGTGCTGAAGCTGAGCGACGGCGATGTCTACGCGATCACGCACACCGTGTTCTACGCCACCGATTTCGGTCGGCGCACCCCCCGGTGGCCCACCGGATTCGATCTGCCGCAGGCCGTGGAGCTACTGGAGGCACTCAGCCTTCTGTGCCGCCGGAAGGAGAACGCCGACCTGGTCGCCGAATTGCTCTGCTGCCTGCTGTGCCTGGGGATCCGGGACTCACCCGAGACGGAACGGGCATGGGCGTTTCTCGCTGACGTACAGGAACCCAGCGGGCGGGTCGCCGGGCCGGACGGCGTCCTCCCGCCGGAACTCGAGAACGGCGATCCGGAATACCGCGGCTGGGCCACCGGCTACCACACCACGATCGTCGCGGCGCTGGCCGGCCACCTCGCCCGCGACGCAGCCGTGATCCGGCGGCCGCGCCCCTCACCTCCCCGGTCCGCCGGCAGGGGACGACTTGAAGCCGCGATCCGGCGCGCCATCGCCTGGCTGACCGATGACGCTCCCGAGGCGCCCTTCGACGACGCGGTTCCGGCAGCCGGCGCGGCCTCGCGCGCCGCACGCTCCGTGGGGGATCCGCAACTCGCCGCCCGGACTCTCACACGTCTCGCGCAACGTGCCGACGGCGCCCTCGCCCAGCCGGTGGCCTGGGGGCAGCAGGGCGTCGACGCGGTCGCCGAGTGCGCGCGAGGACTGTCGGCCTGCGGACTGGCCTGCGACTCCCTCGACCGGTTCCTGACGGACACGGCGGGAACACTCACCGGACTCACCGCCGTTCCCACGACCGCCGCCGGCGGAGTCAGGCTGCTTCAGGACCTGGGTCGGCTCACCGCGCAGCAGGCGGACTCCCTCCTCGCCTCCACCGACCCAGCGAGCCTGCTGGCCGAGAACCGTTCGCCCGCGATCACCGCCGTGGCCTTGGCACAGTACGCCGACGGCCGACCGCTTCGCCTCGGCGGCGACGCCTCCGTCTGGCGTTCCGTCGCGGAGCGGTTCGCGGCCGCGCTGCCGGCCGCCTGCCGGAGTTACCGACTCGAAGAGGTCGCCGCGCTCCTTCAAGGGCTGGGGGTGGTCGGCTGGGCCGATCACCGGATCACCCGCGACGGGGTCGACTTCCTGCTCTGCCAGCAGCACCCCACCGGCGCCTTCGGCTACCCGGCGCGCGACGACCACCGGGAGCGGGCGACGGCACAACGCGGCTGGACCCGCAGTTGCGTCGTCGCCCTTTCATGCCTGTACGACCTGTACGACGAGTGAGCACCCCACCGCTCCCGCGTCCTCCCGGTACGGTTCCGCCGCATCCCGTCAGCCACCGCGCTCGTCGACCAGGTGGCGCACGACCTGGGTGGTTTCGCGGCGCTTCCATGTCCGGGCCCGCTTCCACGGCGACGCGACTGGCCGACGCCTCGACGCTTCGTCTTGCCACGCTGGCGGGGTCCGGCATTCGCGACGGGCGTGCGCGGACATATCGTCGCGCTGGGCCTTTTGGGTGACTATTCGTCAATACTGTTGCTTCATATCCATTCTTTCGGGTTAATGATGCCGTCTGAACCGGCGGCCGCCCATCCCCGTGCCGGGAAGTCCAGCTGGCGGCCCGTCCGTTGTCGCAGTCCCCGCCGCTCGGACACCGGGGCCGATCGGTCCGAGCCGGCCCGGTGTCAGCTCACCGGCACGCATGGACGCCACCGGTCCGGACATCCCGTAGTCGCGACGGTGTCGGCACCCGCGGCCAGGTATCTCCCGTCCCGTCCTTCGGACTCGCTGCCGGGCGCAGTGCGCCGGGTCGAGGCAGTGGCCGGACAGCGCACAGGACCGGCGACGGACGGCGTGGCCGAAGGTCCACCCGGCCGCCATCACCGTTCTCACACAGGAGACACATCGTGAACGCAACCGTGCACGCGACGCCGTCGGCGCCGAACCTCACGCTGCCCTGGCCGCTGCCGCCCGTGCTGTTCGCGGACATCCCCAACGCGGGGCCCGCGGCCGGCGGCAACACCGTCACCCTCACCGGTCTGGGCCTCAACGCCGCCACGCAGGTTCTCTTCGGATCGTCTCCGGCCACCGTCGTGGCCGGAGACGTCCTCGGCTTCAGTCTCGTCGTCGTGGCCCCGCCTGGAAGCGGCACGGTGGGGGTGACCGTCACCACCCCGAACGGCACCAGCAACGCCGTGGCCTACACGTACCTGGTGGCCTCGCCGCCGCCCGTGCCCAACCCCACGGCCATCACGCCCGTCTCCGGCCCGGTCGCCGGCGGTACCGCATTCATCATCACCGGTACCGGGCTCGCCGGGGCGAGCGTGACCTTCGGCGGCACCCCGGCCACCGTACTGGCCAGCACCGCGAACGTGATCGCGGGTCTGATCCCCGCGCACGCCGCGGGCAACGTCCCCGTGGTGGTGACCACCGCCGGTGGATCGGCGAGTGTTCCGGGCGGCTTCACCTACCTCGCGCCCGCGCCGCCGGTCGTGACCGTGCCCATCACCCCGGTGGTCAGTATCCCGGCGGGTGGTGGCGTGTTCACCATCGTGGGGACCGGTCTCACGGGTGCGACCGTGACCTTCGGCGCGACCCCGGCGACGCTGACCACCGACACCGACGTCCTCATCACCGGCATCATCCCGGCCGGTACCCCGGGTACCACCGTCAACGTCACCGTGACCACCCCGGGTGGTACGGCGTTCGCCGGAACCATGACCTACACCGCCTGATCGATCCCGCGGCGCAGCCGGCCTTCGGACGACACTCCGAAGGCCGGCTACCCGTGCCGCTCCCCGGTGGTGGCCGCCGCGAAGACCCCGGTGTCACCGTCACCGCTTCCCCCAGTCCCAAGGGGCCGACCGGGCGCCGCGTAGGCACGCCACCTGGTGGACCGCCAACTGGCGGACCTGGAAGTCAAGGTGGGCGCGGCGGACGGTGTCCATGACGGCGGTGAGCACGACGACGTCCCGCACGACCCGGTAGCCCGACCACGCGCCGATGTGACCGTAGGGCACGGCGGCGTCGGCCCGGCCGTGCGCGGTGTAGGTGTCGTCGTAGGCCCGCAAGTCGTCGCGGTGGCCGCGCAGTAGCTCGTTGCGCCAGCGCGCGGCGACCAGGTCCCACTCCCGGTGGCCGCGCCACAGCGGTCTGCGCAGCGCCAGCCGCGGGTGGATCCCGTCGTCGTGGCAGCGGGTCAGCTGTCGGGCGCCGAGGATGACGGTGGGCGGAGTCGGCCAGTCGATGTCTTCCCACTCCGCGCGCAGCCAGGCGGCGTGCTCGCGCAGGAACCAGCGGTCGGACTCGCTCAGCGGGGTCTTCTCCAGGTCGTCCAGCAGACCGGCGAACGGGTCGTGGTCCTCCAGCCACGGCGCCGCCCCGGGAGGGATCCGGTGCACGGCGGCGGTCACCCGCGCGCTCAGCGACTCGTCCCTCCGCTGTTTCCCGGGGTTGTGCCAGAAGGTGACGGCCCGGCCGGCAGCCGTGCGGACGCCGCTGTAGTACGGGGCGGCGACGGCCACCCGGTGCAGTTCCAGCAGCTCCGCGCCCCGCACCAGCGCCCGCGCGTCGTCCAGACCCGTCTGCACCAGGGCGATCGCACGCGGCGCGGGCAGCGACCACACGTTGACGGGGTGGTCACTGACCAGCTCGGCGTGCCGGGCGTCGTCGCCGGAGGCCGTGCAGGCCTGGGTCAGGGCCACGTAGGACGCCGTGACGTCCCGCCTGCGGGCGTGGCTGGTGGTCCTGAGCAGCGCGCTGGTGCTCGGTCCGATGCTCACGGAGCATTCCTCGGATACGAAGTCGGTGGGCAAGGAGTTCTGTCCGGGACAGTTCCAGGTGCTGTCCCGGAGCGGTCGGCGCCGCGCGACAGTGGTACGCACCGGCATCTCCGCCCGTACCCGCGTGCCGTCCAAGCCGGGGTCGGCGACGCGGCGTCCGGAGGCGTTCCCGGCGACGGGGGACAGGCTGCGGCCGCTGGTCGGGTCGAGGCCCACCGGGTTGTGTTCGGGCTTTCGGGAGCCCGGTCGGTGGCGGACGTACGGGGCGCACCGCTCGGGGCGTGCTGCAGGACGGCAGTCGACGTCGTACCCGGCTGACCTCCTCCGCGGCCATGCGACGGTGCTGGTGCGCTCGGCGGCCGTCAGTCGGCTGCTTCCGGTGCGGATGCGCGGTGCCGGAACCGACTCCGCGCAGGGGAGGCGGATCCGTCTCGCGATTCCGTGGCGCGGGCGAGCGGCTTGGTGGGCTGCTGGTCGTCACGTCGGGACGGGGCCTGGTCCTCGTCCGTGGCGGCCCGACACCGCGGGCGACGGGTTCTTCCTGCCGCCAGGGCTCGCGCCCCGGCGCCGGAGGTCCGGTTCGGCCGTTCCAAGGTGATCGGGCCACTGTGCTCGGCGACCGTCTGGCCCGCCCCCCTCGGAGCCCTCGGGAAGCGGGCGATGACCGCCCCGCGAGTGGTGGTGACCGACAGGTGTGGTTCGTCCAGCCGACGGCGGATCCCCACCTCGTTACCGGCGAGACCCGGGAGCAGGTAGAAATTGCCCTCGAACGACACGCGTCCGTGCGGATCGACCCTGCGCTGAACGCAGATGCGAGCCGGGAACGGCTTCGGGGGCAGCGGCAGCAGGGCCTGGGCGCTGCAACCCGTCCGTCGGTGCCAACGGTCCGAGCGCTCGGCCAGGCGGTCGAGGCTGTCCTGGGCCGCCTGCACGCTGGGTTCCTCGGCCGCGGTGTTCCACCAGTGAAGGACGACGGAGCGGTGGGCGCGGACGACGGGGCCGGGCGCTTCCATCTGCGGGCGGATCGCGATGGAGGCACCGTAGTGGACCGCGATCTGGTGGAAGACGGCGGTCACCTTGCCGGCCGTCGAGCAGACCGGCCGGGTCCGGTCGAACAGCCAGCGTTCGCCGGTGCCGCCGAGGCGACGCAGCACCTGGTCCAGGGCGGCCACGTAGTGCGGGAGGTCGTCGGTGTCGGCCAAGGCGGCCCGCCAGCGGCCGGATCGCGTGAGCGAACCCATGAGCAGGTGCACCTCGCGCCCGCTGTCCCATTCGACCGGCGGGGGCGGAAGCCGTACCCAGTCGAACCGCAAGTCTTCGACGGTGCCGCAGCCGGGGCTGGCCCTCCCGCGGTGGCACGATCCGCAGCGCGGACGCGTCAGGTGCCTGCGCAGGGCGCGGGTGAAGGTCGAGTAGGCGCGGTCGTAGCCCAGCTCGACGATCTCGCCGTAGAGCACGTTCGCCTGTAGGTGCGGATCGTCGTCGAGTCGTTGCTGGCAGTACGGGACGAACTGCAGGAAATCATCATGGGTCACTGCTCGGATTCCTATGGTCCGCTCTCCGTTGAGGTAGGCCCTGACGGTCTTGCGGTCACGGCCCAGGAATCGGGCGATTGCGGAGATGGACCAGCCCTGCTGGTGCAAGGCGAAAACGTCTCTGCATTCCTCTGGACTGAGCATCCGAACCTCCTAGCCATCAGACTTCGCCGCCGCAGGGTCCTTGAATTAGTGGCGGCCGCCAGGCATGGTCGAAAAATACAGCATGAAACAGAACCGCTCAAGGGGCGGAAACGTTTCTTTTTGGATGCCTCCATGGGAATTTCGGAGAGCGGGAACTCACCCTCCCTCGCTCGGGACGCGGGGCTCACCGCCGCCCCGCTGGGATTGGGTCCCGACTTCACAGCATAACCACCGTGAATTCCGGGGATTCTTCAGAGCGTTGCGAGAACTGCATATTAAAGGACGCTCGAATCGCGCGCATATGAGGACGGCGGGCGGCCTCACAACGGCAGTCGGCAGGAAACCGTCTTGGTTCCGTCGAGATGGAGACGGTACGCCCATGCGCCGGCGATGCTCTCCACCAGAAGCAGCCCGCGTCCGCCTTCCTGACAGGCGGTTGCCCGGTGTGCCTGGGGAGCACTCGCGGAGCGGTCTCGGATACCGATCGCGAGCCACCGTTGCTCGAGTGCGATCGTCACCCTGATCGGCTGCTCGCTATCGGTGTGTTTGATCGCGTTCGTCAGAAGCTCCGTGGTCAGGAGTTCCGCGTCGTCGGTGAGGTGTGCCATCTCCCAGTGGATGAGAATGGCCTTCACGGCGTGGCGTACGGGCCGCACGCAGTGGGGCTCCGGCAACACGAACATGGTGAGGCGTCGCCCCTGCGTGTCATGCGCGTCCAGGCGTGGCAGGTCTGTCGAGGTCATGGTCGTTCCCTGGTTCCGTCCCCCGGCGAAGGCGGAATCCCGTGCTTCGCGGTCAGGCAGTGGCTTGGCGCGCCGACGGCCCGGACTGAGCTCAAGAGTTCTTCCTCAGCGGTCCGGTGTCGGCTGTGGAGTCCTGCGGCCGGTCCGACCGCGGCGAGCGGGGAGCGGTGAGCTCCACGGCTCGGGGCACGGCGTCGCCGGGGGAATCCGGTGCTGCGTCGGTGGTCAGGCCGATGCCGATGTGCTGTGCGAGGCCGTCGGCGAGAGCCGCCAGAGTGGGGTGGCCCGCGACGAAGTCGCCGGCGAGCCTGACGTCGAGCGAGGCTTCCAGTCGGGTTCGCAGTTCGATGCGGAGCAGGGAGTCGAACCCGAGCGCATTCAGCGGGGTCTGCGGATCCAGGGTGCTGGCCCCCAGCCGGAGGACGGTGCGGATGTGTTCGGCCAGGTAGTCCTCGAGGAGCGTGCGGCGGGCGAGGCCGGGCTCCGCAGCCCGCAGCTCGCGTCGGATGTCGCGCGCCGCGTCCTGGCCGACCGTCTGCGCGGAGGTGTCGGGCGCCTCGGGCGTGAGGAGGGCGAACAGCGATGACGTTCGGCCGGCCGGGGGGATCCAGGTGTCCGGCGGGCCGGGGATGACGCCGGTGCGTACGCGGCCGTGGGTCAGGAGTTCCGCGAGGGCCTCGAGTCCGTCGGCGGTGGGAATGGTCTGGTAGCCGCGGGTCGCGAAGTCGGTGGCGACCCCGGTCTCGCCCCAGGGGCCCCAGTTCACGGCCAACGTGGGCAGGTCCAGGGCGGTGCGCCAGGTGGCGAACGCGTCGAGCCATGCGTTGGCGGCCGAGTAGGCGCCCTGGCCCGGGTTGCCGAGCAGGGAGGCCATGGAGGAATAGAGAACGAACCAGTCGAGTGGCAGTCCGGTGGTGGCCTGGTGGAGACGCCAGGCGCCGGTGACTTTGGGACGCCAGACGCGTTCCAGCTGGTCGTCGGTGATGTTGGACACCGCGGCGTCGTCGAGGACCATCGCGGCGTGGATGACACCGCGCAGTGTCCCGCCGTCGGCGGTGGCTTCGGCCACCAGTCGCTCGGCGATGCCGGGCTGCGCGATGTCGCCGAGCACGACGCTGATGCGGGTCCCCTGTTCGAGCAGTCCGGCGAGGACCCGTTCGGTGTCGGCCGAGGGCGGTGTGCGTCCGTTGAGTACGAGGTGGGCGGCGCCCTGGCCTGCCAGCCATTGGGCCGTGGCGAGGCCGACGCCGCGCAGGCCTCCGGTGATGAGGTAGGCGCCGTCCGCTCGCACCGGCGAGGGCGGGTCGCGCAGTACGGCGGTGGTGTGGCCTTCGCCGGGTACGGTCAGGACCAGTTTGCCGATGTGCCCGGCACCGGCCATGAGGCGAAAGGCGTCGGCGGCCTGCGCGAGCGGGTAGGTCCCGCACGGCAACGGGGCCAGGCCGCCTCGGTCGAATTCGGCCAGGACCTCGCCCAGCAGCTCGGCGAAGGTGTCCGCGCGGGCGTTCTGGAGCTCGACGAGGTCGACCGTGCTCATGGTGATGTTGTGCCGTAGCGGTGCGAGACCCAGCGGGGTGTCGGCGAGGATGTCGCGCACCCCCAGCTCGACGAACCTGCCGAAGGGGCGCAGCGTTTCGAGTCCGGCCCTGATGGCAGGTCCGGAGAGGGAGTTGAGGACCACGTCGACGCCCTCTCCGGCGGTGGCGGCGCGGGTCTGCTCGGCGAAGTCCAGTGAGCGGGAGTCCATGACGTGCCGGACGCCCATCGCGCGCAGGTATCGGCGCTTGTCCTCGCTGCCGGCGGTGGCGAGCACCTCAGCGCCCAGGCGCCGCGCGACCGCGATCGCGGCCAGTCCCGTCCCGCCGGTGGCGCTGTGGATCAGGACACGCTCGCCGCTGGTGAGCCTGGCGACGTGGCGCAGCGCGTACCAGGCGGTGAGGTAGGCGATGGGCAGCCCGGCGGCCGTCTCGGCGGTCAGGCCCGCCGGGACGGGGGCGACGGCGGCGGCGGGCACGGTGGTGAAAGTGGTGAAGAGACCGCCTCGCACGTCGACGGCGAGGACTTCGTCGCCGGCGCGCAGGTGCCTGACGCCCGGTCCGACGGCGGTGATCACACCGGCGGCTTCGAAGCCGATCCGGTAGCCGGCTTCGTCGTCGGTCGCCAGCATGCCCATGGCGGTGAGCACGTCGCGGAAGTTCACGCCTGCGGCGTGGAGGCGCAGTTCGACCTCACCGGGGCCGGGAGCACGTCGTGCGGTGGTGGTCAGGCGCAGGGCGTCGAGGTCGCCGAGCCGCCCTGCGTGGAGCTGGAACCGGTCGGTGCCGTAGTGCACGGTTCGGGTGACGGCGGTGGCGCGTTCGGTTTCGGACAGGGGGGTGTAGGCCAGCCGGGCGATGTGGCGGGTGTCACCGCGTAGGGCGATCTCGTCCTCGGGGGGGTCGGTGAGGAGTTCGGCCGCGAGCCGGTGCAGGTCGACGTCGGCGGGGTCGGCGTCGACGAGGGTCGCTCGCAGCTCCGGGTGTTCGTGTGTCAGGACGCGCACGAGTCCGCGCAGGGCGCTCTGGGCGGGGTCGCAGGGCTGCCCAGGCTCCGCATCGTGGGCGGACCGGGTGACGGCGAACAGGCGTGTGGGCGCGCTGCGCGCGATCGCGCTCTGAGCGGCGGCGAGCAGGCGGCGGGTACGGTGCAGCGCGATCGCGGCGGCGTCGTCCTCGGGCGCGGACGGCGCGGACAGGAGGACCACGGTGCACGGCGCGGGTGAGGAGTCCCAGTGCCGGGCGATGGTCTGCTTGAGCGGCTGGAGGGTGGCGCTGTCGACGGGAGCGTCGAGGACTTCGGTGCGCGCTCCGGCGCGCTCGAGGGCGTCCGCCAGTGCCCGGGCGGATCCGTCCGCCTCGCCGATGACGAGCCAGGGTCCCGGGCCGGCCGGTTCGGGGTCCTCCCGGCGCGGCACGGGCTGCCAGCGGGTTTCGAGGAACCACCGGTCGACGGTTTCGTCGGCCCGCGAGCCGTGGCGTATGAAGCGCAGCGCGTCGATCTCGACGAGGGGGTTACCCGCCTCGTCCAGCAGCCGCACGTCTCCGATGATGCTGTCCGCGGCGCAATGGGTGAGCCGGGCGTGCGCGTAGCGGGCGTCCTCGGGGGCTGCGAGTATTCGCATGGCGCGCACATGGACGGGCAGCACCAGGCCGTGGCCCGGTTCGCGGATCAGGCCGGCGACGACGAGCTGGGCGCACAGGTCCAGGAGCACCGGGTGGATCCGTAGGCCGTGGCGGGCGGTGCGTGCCGACTCCGGCAGCGTCACGCGGGCCCAGAAGCCGTCGCCCTGGGCGGAAGCGCTCAGCTCGGTGATGCCGCTGAAGGCCGGACCGTGCTCCAGGCCTCGTGCGCGCAGACTCTCGTACAGGGCGCGCGGATCCAGGACGACGGGATGGTCGGCGGTCAGCGCGGCCACGGAGGACGCCGACGCCCGGGGGGCGTCGATGCGACGCAGAACCGCGGAGGCCTGCCGTACCCAGGTTCCGTTCCCGTCCTGACCGAAGACTTCGCAGTCGGCGCGGTCGGCGCCGGTCAGGGTGACGGTCGTGCCGATGGGCGTGTGGGCGTCGAGGTGCATCAGCTCGCGAAAGTGGATGTCGGTCGCTTCGACGTCGTGCGCGGCGCCGTGGAAGACCTCGCCGGCCGCGGTCAGGGCCAGGGCGCAATAGGCGGCGCCGGGCAGGACGGGTTGGCCGTGGACCCGGTGGTCGGTCATCCAGGGCAGGACGTCGGTGCCGGTGTCGGCGTGCCAGGTGTGGCGGGGTTGGTCGCCGGGCACCTCCGTGTGTGTGCCGGGCAGGGCGGCGGGCGCGCCTTCGGTGTGCCGGGAGGCCGCCCGGGGTGGGGTGACGTCGGTCCAGTGGGGCCGACGGTTGAAGGTCAGCGCGGGCACGTCGGTCAGGCGGCCGCCGGCGTAGAGGCGGGACCAGTCGACGCCGACTCCCGCGCAGTGCAGGGCGGCGAGCTGTGTGCGGAAGGTGGTGCGGTCGTCTTCCCCCTTGCGCAGTGTCGGCAGGATCACGGGTTCGTGCACCAGGCCCGTCAGGCTCTGGGAGAGGGGGCGGGTGACGACGGCGTGGGGCGAGATCTCGAGGTACACCTGGTGGCGGTCGGCGGCGGCTGCGGCCACCGCGGCGCTGAAGCGTACGGGGCGGCGCAGGTTGGCGCACCAGTAGGCGGCGTCGAAGATCGGGGTGTCGCGGGGGTCGTCCAGGACGGTGGTGTAGAAGGGGATGGTCGGTCGGCTGGGGGTGAGCCCGGCGAGCGCGGCGGCGAGGTCCGCGAGCAGCGGGTCGACCTGGGGGCAGTGCGAGGCGACGTCGACGTCGATCATGCGTGCCACGACTCCGCGGGCCTGCCAGGTGGTGGTCAGGTGCCGGATGGCGGCCACGGTGCCGGCGACGACGGTCGAGTCGGGCGCGGCGACGACGGCCACGGACACCGTGTCGTCGCCGATGGCGGCGAGGTCGTTCTCGACGGTCGCGCTGTCGAGGCCGACGCTCACCATGGCGCCGGCTCCGGCGATCCGGGTGAGGAGAGCGGATCGTCGGCAGATGACGCGGACGCCGTCGGCCAGGGTGAGTGCTCCGGCGGTGACGGCGGCCGCGACTTCACCCATGGAATGGCCGATGACCGCGGCCGGCTCGGTCCCGTGATCGCGCCAGGCGGCGGCCAGGGCGACCTGCAGGGCGAACAACGCGGGTTGCACGTGGCCGCAGCCGCTGATGTCTTCGCGGTCGCGGACGGCTCGCAGAACGGAGAACCCGGTTTCGGCGGTGATCAGCGCATCGGCTTCGGCCAGGGTCTCGGCGAAGGCCGGCTCGTGGTGGAGCAGGCCGTGCCCCATGCCCTGCCACTGCGAGCCCTGACCGGAGAACACCCAGACGGGACGGCGGCTGACGCCCGCGCCCACGTGGCCGCGTACGACGCCGGGGTGGGCTCGACCGGCTTCGAAGGAACGCAGGGCGTGCGTCAGGTCACGGTGGGAGCCGGCCACCACGCCGAGCCGCCCGCGCCCGGGGGAGCGGCGCAGCGCGAGGGTGTGGGCGATGTCGTGCAGGGGGGTGGCGGCTCCCTCGGTCTCCAGCCAGCGGGCCAGGCGCGCGGCGGCGGTGGGCAGTGCGTCCGGGGAGCCGGCGGCCAGCAGGAACACGTGGGGCGGGGTGGCCTGCGCCCGCGATGGCGGGGCGTCGGTGGGGACGGCGGCCACGTGTGTGGGAGCGCCGGCGGTGGGATCGCCGGGGAGGATGACGGTGCGGCGGCGGGCGGGGGCCTGTTCGAGGATCACGTGGGCGTTGGTCCCGGAGAAGCCGAAGGAGGACACCGCCGCCAATCGCGAGGCCGTCCGGGTGGGCCAGGCGGACAGGCTGGTGGGGACGAACAGGCGGGTGCCTTCGGCGCTGATGGCCGGGTTCCATCGGGTGAAGTGCAGGTTGGGCGGGACGAGCCCGCGCTGGAGGCAGAGCACTGCCTTGATCAGGCCGATGACACCGGCCGCCGGTTCCAGGTGGCCCACGTTCGTCTTCACCGAACCCAGCGCGCAGCGCCCCTGCCCCACGCCGTAGACCGCGGCCAGGCTGGAGAACTCGACGGGGTCGCCGACGGGTGTGCCGGTGCCGTGCGTTTCCACCAGCCCCACGTCGCGCGGGTCGGTTCCGGATCGGGCGAGGGCCTGGTGGTAGAGGGCCTGCTGGGCCTCGGCGGAGGGCGAGGCCAGGACGTCGGAGCGGCCGTCCTGGTTGACGGCCGAGCCGCGGACCAGGGCCAGGATGCGGTCGTCGTCCCGTAGCGCGTCTTCAAGGCGTTTGAGGACGACGACGCCGCAGCCTTCGCCGCGGACGAAGCCGTCCGCGGCCGCGTCGAAGGTCCGGCAGCGACCGGTGGGCGAGAGCATCCCCATGCGGGCGAAGGACATCGTCGTCCTGGCGCCGAGCATGAGGGTGACGCCGCCGGCCAGCGCGAGATCGCACTCGTCGTTCCGCAGGGCTTGACAGGCCAGGTGGACCGCCACGAGCGAGGACGAGCACGCGGTGTCCAGTGCCACGCAAGGGCCCTGTAGGCCCAGCAGGTAGGAGATGCGCCCCGGGGCGACGCAGTGCCCGTTGGTCAGGATCGCGCCCTCGAGTTCACGGGGCTGGCCGGAGAGGGCCTCCATGTAGTCGGTGTAGCTCAGGCCCGCGAACAGTCCCGTCGAGGTTCCCGCCAGTCGCTCCGGGGGGAGTCCGGCGTGTTCGAGCGCCTCCCACGTCACTTCCAGGAGCAGCCGGTGCTGGGGGTCCAGAACGTCGGCCTCCTTGCCCGAGACCCCGAAGAAGTCGGCGTCGAAACCGGCGACGTCGCGAAGGTAGCCCCCCCACAGCGGCATCGGCCCGGCGGCGTGGGCCGGGGCGGCGGCCACGTGCCCCGCGCGGCTTATCGGCGGCTCGCCGACCGCGTCCTGGCCGGCTTCGAGCAGCCGCCACAGTGCGGCGGGCGAGTCGATGTCGCGGGGGAGTCGGCATGCCGTGCCGACGACGGCGATGTGCGTGTCAGCGGCTCTCGGGTTCTCTGCGTGGCCCATCACATGGTCTCCTACGCGCTTGCGCGAACGGGGTGGGGAGCGCTCGCCGTCCGGGGACGCGGCCGCCGGAGGCCAGGGGTCAGTCGACGTCCGAACTGCCCAGCAGGATCGCGCTTTTGACGCCACCGATCTGGTAGTTGCAGGTCAGTGCGTAGTCGAACTCCAGGTGCCGGGTGTGGACGCCGGGGACGGGATCGAAGCAGATGTTGTCGGCCGGCTCCTCGCAGTTCGCGGTGGGGCACACCTCTCCCTGCTCCAGCATCAGGAGGGTCAGGGCGACGCCCAGAGCTCCCGCCGGGGCACCGTTGTGGCCGAAGCAGGCTTCCTGGGAGGTCATCAGGAGGTCTTCGACAGCGTCGCCGTAAAGCGTCCTGGCCGCGTTCGCCTCGAACGCGGTCACGACGACGTCGCCGTCGCTCCCGCCGTGGATGTAGGGGATCTGCTCGATCTCCCACCGGTCGCCGAGGCACTTGCGGATGGCGGCGACCAGTGACGCGCCGTTCTCGTCGCTCGCGAGCGGATTGGACAGGCCGTCGCGGGTCATACCGTGCGACAGGACCTGGCCGTAGGTGTAGGCCCCCCGTCGCTGGGCGCGGTCACGGCTTTCCAGCACCAGGGTCACCGATCCCTCCCCGTGGTTCACGCAGTCGGCCCGCCGGTCGTAGGGCCTCATGACCCGGTCGAAGGCCGGGAGGAGTTCGGGCATGCCGTCGACGCGGATGGAATCGTAGGCACGTTGGGCACCGTGCAGCAGACGCTGGACGTTCTGGATCACATCCACACCGAACACGTCGACGCCGGTGACGACGGCGAGGTCGATGTCACCGTCCGCGATCATGCGGCGGGCATTGCCGATCTGGACGGCGGAGGACGCACAGCCGCACGAGACGGTGAAGCAGGGGCCGGTCGTGCGCATCAGCGCCCCTTGGACCAGTGCCACGTCAGAAGGGGTGAGTCCCTGTTGAGCCCTGACGAACAGCTCCATCGCCTGGTGCGGGGTGGTGGTGCGCGCGTCGGCGTGCAGGACTTCGAGGTAGCTGGAGACGTTGGCGTCGATGCCACCGCGCCCGACCAGGACGGCGGCGTCGGTGAGGTCACCGTCTCGGATGCTCAGTTGGGCGTCCGCGCAGGCTTCCACGAGGGACAGCAGCCCATAGCGGTGCGCGTTGGTGTAGTGCTGGGAGAAGATGCCGGGCAGGTCCGGCAGGCGCTCCGCGAAGGCTGTGTCCGGCAGATCGACGGAGCCGTAGTAGACGCCGTGGTGCTTCAGGCACGAGCGGCCGTTGGCGGCCACGTTCCAGACTTCGTCCGCGGTGAACAGCGGCTGCTCCTCGCCCGGCAGGCAGAACCCCATGCCGGTGACCATGGTGTCCCGCTCGCCGGGTGTGCCTCGTGGGCGCGCCCCGGAGGGCCCGCTCACGACGCGCACCCGGGAGTGCGGGGCGGACGCTCTTTCCGTACCGGTGCGGGAAGGTCGCTGATCATTGCTCACCTCGGGGTGTGGGGATGGGGTGTGGGACGGCGCCGCGTTGGTGTGCGGCTCCCGGGCCCGGCACCGGCGTCGGAAGCCGGGGAGACGGTGACGGGCGCTACTCGGCGATGGCGGTCCGGTACGACCACCGGTAGACGGGCATCAGTACGCCGCCGACGTCTTTGAAGTCCTGCGTGATCTCGAAGTGCTCATAGCCGTTTCCGCGAGGAATCGTCAACCGATCCACAGTGCTTCCGGATTTCACTTCCTGGATCTCAGGAATGTCACTCGGGCCGCCCTTGAGGAAGACGAGCAGACAGTGGGTCGTAAAACTCACCTCACCCATTCAAACCCGCCAAAGAATTCTTCTATGGGGATCAAGCATCCGATTGACGGCGCACAGTCTGAATACCCGCGGAGAAGGCGGGTTAACCCAGGAGGCTCAACAGCGCATGAAGTGTGCCAGGGGCGCACTCGCATCGCAGTCTGCAGATCGCAGGAGTGCCACAGAAGCCGTGATGTTATCTGAATAAAGCCCGGCCTGGAATCGCCGGCAAGAATAAATACGAAGAATTCGCCATGCTCTCCGGGCTGCGTCATGCCGTTTGCATAGCTGCAGGTCAGAGGGTCGACTGGGCCGACTTTCGCATGTTTTCTCCCCAGTTTCCAGGCGTTCTCACCATGATTCCTGCCCGGATCTTCGAGAACTCTTCGACCGGTCGTCCGGGGAGGTACTCGCTCGCGCTCACCTAAAATGCCCAGCGGCAAGTCTTTTGTCGTGACCTGCCCCCTTCGGTGAGGCGTCGAAGAGACTGTGCGCCCCCGATGTTGGCTTTGCTCCCGCCTTTATAGAATTTCCTATTGCCACCCGATGGCGGCCGAACCTACCGTGAGGGAAACGCCTCGTCGACTTGGCCACAATGGCCTTGTCTGGCGTTCGGAAATCGGAAAAGAGGAATCCCATGTCCCCGATTCTCCTCGCGCTCGTCCCCTCGCAGGGTCCGACGACCGGGGGTAACCCCGTGCTCCTGGTCGGCGCCGGACTGACCGGCGCGACGGCGGTCCTGTTCGGCGCCACCCCCGCGCTCAGCTTCACCGTCCAGTTCGACGGGGCCATCACGGCCGTCGCCCCGCCCGGGACCGGGACGGTCCCGGTCACGGTGGTCACGCCGTCCGGCACCAGCAACAACCTCAGCTACACCTACCAGGCGCCGGCCCCGCCGACCATCCTCGCGCTCGTGCCGCCGATCGGCCTGGCCACGGGTGGCCTGCCCGTCCTCATCGTGGGTCACGGCCTGTCCGGGGCGACGTCGGTCCTGTTCGGCGCCACCCCCGCCGCGAACTTCACCGTGCTGGGCGACGGCGCCATCCTGGCCGTCTCCCCGCCCGGAACCGGAACCGTCCCCGTCACGGTGACCACGCCCGCCGGCACCAGCAACGGCGCCTCCTACACCTACCTGTAGGACGGCGGCCGACCGCTGGTCCGTGCGTGACGTGATCCGGCGGGATGAGAACGGTGAGCTCCGACAGCAGCCGCGCTGTCGGAGCTCACCGTTTGTCAGGCGCTCGGTCGGAGACGGGATTCCGATGCCCGCGCCGCTCTCGGAAGTGGTGGTGACCCTAGATCGCCGGTGGGGCGGTGTAGGTGTAGGCGAGGCTGTTGCTGGTGCCGCCGGGGGTGGTCACCGTCACCTGCACCGTGCCCGAGCCCGTCGGCGTCGTGGCGACCAGGGAGCTGTCCGAGACGACGGTGAAGGCGGCCGGCGCGGATCCGAAGGTGACCGCGGTGGCGCCGCTCAGCCCGCTGCCCGTCAGCGTGACCGTGGTCCCACCGGAGGTCGGCCCCGCCGGGGGGACCACACTCACCAGTTGGGGGACGGGAACGTACGTGAACGCGACACCGTTGCTGGTGCCGCCGGGGGTGGTCACCGTCACCTGCACCGTGCCCGAGCCCGCCGGTACCGTCGCGGTGATCTGCGTCGCCGACACCACCGTGAACGACGAGGCCGCGACGGCACCGAACCGCACCGCCGTCGCCCCCAGCAGATTGCTTCCTGTGACGGTGACGGTGGTTCCGCCGAGAACAGGCCCTTCGGCGGGGACCACAGCGGTGAGCTGGGGGTTGCTCAGGTAGTAGTAGGTCACGGGGAGGCTGGTGCCACCGGCCGTGGTGACGGTGACGCCGGACGCCCCGGGCCCTCCGGCCGGTACCGTCGCGGTGATCTGCGTCGCCGACACCACCGTGAACGACGAGGCCGCGACGGCACCGAACCGCACCGCCGTCGCCCCCGTGAACCCGCTGCCCGTCAGCGTGACCGTATTGCCACCGGACGCCGGACCCTGGGTCGGGACGATCGTGGTCACCACCGGTGGGGCGGTGTAGGTGTAGGCGAGGCTGTTGCTGGTGCCGCCGGGGGTGGTCACCGTCACCTGCACCGTGCCCGAGCCCGCCGGCGCCGTGGCGACCAGGGAGCTGTCCGAGACGACGGTGAAGGCGGCCGGCGCGGATCCGAAGGTGACCGCGGTGGCGCCGCTCAGCCCGCTGCCCGTCAGCGTGACCGTGGTCCCACCGGAGGTCGGCCCCGCCGGGGGGACCACACTCACCAGTTGGGGGACGGGAACGTACGCGAACGCGACACCGTTGCTGGTGCCGCCGGGGGTGGTCACCGTCACCTGCACCGTGCCCGAGCCCGCCGGCACCGTCGCCGTGATCTGCGTGTCAGACACCACCGTGAACGACGAGGCCGCGACGGCACCGAACCGCACCGCCGTCGCCCCCGTGAACCCGCTACCCGTCAGCGTCACCACCGACCCCGCCGCCCCCGACGCCGGAGTGACCAAGACGAGCACCGGAGCGGCGACCGCGTACGTGAACGCGACACCGTTGCTGGTGCCGCCGGGGGTGGTCACCGTCACCTGCACCGTGCCCGAGCCCGCCGGCACCGTCGCCGTGATCTGCGTGTCAGACACCACCGTGAACGACGAGGCCGCGACGGCACCGAACCGCACCGCCGTCGCCCCCGTGAACCCGCTACCCGTCAGCGTCACCACCGACCCCGCCGCCCCCGACGCCGGACTGACCGAAGCGAGCACCGGAACGGCGACCGCGTACGTGAACGCGACACCGTTGCTGGTCGCCCACCGCCACGCCACCACGGTCACCTGCACCGTGCCCGAGCCCGCCGGCACCGTCGCGGTGATCTGCGTGTCGGACACCACCGTGAACGACGAGGCGGCGACATCACCGAACCGCACCGCCGTCGCCCCCGTGAACCCGCAGCCCGTCAGCGTCACCACCGACCCCGCCGCCCCCGACGCCGGACTGACCGAAGCGAGCACCGGAATGTTGTGATTGTGATCTATCATGACTTACTCCCATGGGCTGTACGGTCACCGAGTTGACGAATGTCGTGCGTGCGCAAGACGCCTGAAGCGTCGGCCACTTGCCCGGTGACGCGACGGGCGCCAAGGCGGGGAGCCCCGGTCGACGGAGGGATCATCGACCGGGGCTCGTCAGGGCTGGTGAGCCGCCGGGCGGCGCGACGGCCCCGCCCGAACCGGGGCTTGTGCCGACTCCCGACCGCCGTGTCGAGTGCGAGCGCGGGCAGCCGGCCATCAGAGCCCGGGCGGCGAGACGCGGATGAGTGCGCTCGCCTGGGGGCCCACCAGTGGTGAATGTCCTGGGCATCGGCGATCCCGGGTCCGGTGACGACCATCGGCCCGGCGTCCGCGAGCGGCGCGGGCGCAGCTTGGGTCAGAGTCGGCTGAGAGGTCGCCGGATTCGTTCTGGGGAACCCTCACCGACGAACCCCGAGGTCGGGCCCAGGTGGCCGGCACGACTACGCCCGACCGACCGGCGATCTCGTTATCCGGCTCGTGGGCAGTCGAGGTACGGCGTGGTCTGACGCCATGACATCTGGTCCGGTCGTGCGGTTGAGCAACGCGGGCCGACACGAAAGGACCCGTTCGTCCCCGTGAAGGCGATCACCGCCGTTCGCCCGGGTCGCTGTCGTCGGGACGCTCGTCCGCGCGGCCGAAACGCCGTCCTCGGCCGATCCGACCTCGGCGCCTGTGTTTTCCACGGACCGACTCCGCCGAGCGCATCCTGCCGGAGTCCCGCTCACAAACGTGGTCGTAGGCGGCTACGGGCACACGTTCCGTCGTCAACGGTTCGTGTCCGGCCTGACTGCCTGCCAACACCGTGGGTACGTGCCATCCGAGCAGAAGCCCCCAGCACCACGCTGCTGAAATCCTCATTCGATGGGACGAGGGAGAGTAGCCGGCGGACCATCCGGTCCCCGTACGGGCCAGCAGACTTCGGAACCTTCGGATTGCTTGCATGACGCCTCCTGGCGTATGTAAGCCGCCGCATCTGCCGGCAACCGCTGAGACGGTGCCGGCAGATGGATCCAGGTCCTCCACGGGGGTGCCCATCGCGAGCCGCACGTCACCGCCGCCTGAAGCACAGCGGGCGCCGGCTGCACGTTCCCCCGGGGAGGGATGGGCGGCCCGCCGGTTGGATACAGAAAAGTAATCCAGAGCCGTGAAATCGGTGACAAGCCTTCCGACCTGCTTTCACCCGCTTGGCTCAACGTCCGGCCACCTCCCGCAATACGGGAAATGGCCTATGTTGCAGCGTGCACAACGGACGCTGATCAGCGAAAACAGGCCTGTCCGTGCGAGATTTGCATGTTTATTCCCCATCCGGGAAGATCGCGACTTCCCTGCCTGCGGCCCAAGAGACGGAGCGACCGCGGATGCACGAATTCCCCACCTTCTGCTGTTCGGAATTGCTCATGCCGGCCGGGACGCACCGCGCGAAGCGTCCGGCCGGGATCCGGCGGCTGGGCACGGTCGACGCTCCGACCCGAGTGGACGCCGTCTCGGCTCTCGTGGAGGTGAGGTCCTGGAGTCGCGCCCCACGTGGCGGACGGCGATCCGTGGCCTGGGCGGTTCGCGCACCGGTGCACGGTCAGGCCGGGGTCGATCAGTCTCACAGCCGTGGCAGAGTCCTCGGCAGCCCGGTACCGGCCGAGTCGCCGACCCGCGCGTGCGACCGCGGCGAACGCGGTCTCCGGGCCGTTGACGCGGCTGTACCCGGTTCTCGCCGCAGTCTCCGCACGCCGACCCGGGACGGCCCCTCGGTTCCCATCCAAGTCGCCACCGCCATAAGCCGGTTCACCGACCGGCCCCGCCGCACCCAACGGTGGTCGCTGCCGCAGTGAAGTCCCGCAGCCCTGTCGCCCGGCGGTGCGGGCCGAAGCCGGCGGCCTTGCGTGCGTCGATCCAGGTCGTGACGATCCGCCGCACGTGGGTGTTCTCGGCGGCGGGTCCGCCGCTCCGCCCGAACCGTCCGGGAGCGGTGCTCGGATCGGCCGTACCGTTGGACGCTCCGCAGGCCGACGCGAGGCGGTCGCCCGGCTCTCCGTCCCCCGCCCCCGGCCTTTGTCGCCGGCACGGCACGGATCGTCTTGATGCTCCGGGAATCCAGCGCGCGGGTGCCCGGCTCGGAATCACGCCCGTTCTCGCGCCAAGTGTCTCGGAGGGCCGTCGAACTCGGGCGAACGTCTCCGTCCTTCGGCCAGGTGGGGAAGCGTCGGTGGACGGTCTCCCATGGAGCGAAGTCGTGCGGAAGGTGGTGCCGGGGACGCCGGTGCGGTCGACGTGCCGGATCGCTTCCATGATGCGACGACGGCCACGCTCTGCGAGCGCACCGCTCGTGTCGCGCGATCAGGCGGCCACCCCGTTCTTCCGGAACCGGCCGAGGAATCGGGCACCGGGTGCGGTGAGACGGGATCTGCCCGGGCGAGACCCATGACGGTCCCGCCCGGGCAGACGGCCTCGTCGGCCACGCGGTTCAGGCGTCAGCGCCTGACTGCTTGGCTCAGATCCCCGGGCCCGCGAGGTACTGGAACGGGGTCGCGGCGGTCGCGCTGCCGGCCGTGTTGGTGACCACGAGGTTGGCCGGCCCGGCAGCACCGGGCGGCGTGACGGCGGTGACGGTGGTGTCGCTGACGACGACGAACGGGGCCGCCGCGCCACCGAAGGTGACCGATTGGGTGGTGCTCAGGGAGGTGCCGGTGATGGTCACCGGGGTACCGCCGGAGGTCGGACCCGAGCCGGGGACGAAAGCGGTCACGGTGGGCACGTCCACGTAGGTGTAGGTGAAGCCGTTGTTGGTTCCGCCCGCGGTGGTCACGCTCACCCCGACGGATCCGACCGCCGCGCCCGCGGGCACGACGACGGTGATCACACCGTCGCTGACGACGGTCGGCGTGGCGGTGTTGGCCCCGAAGTTCACCGCGGTGGCGGTCGACAGCCCCGTACCGGTGATGGTGATGACGTTGCCGCCCGCCAGCGGCCCGGAGCTGTCGCTGAGCGAGGCCTTGAACGGCGCGCCGACGTAGTAGAAGTTCAACGGGTTGCTGGTGCCGCCCGGGGTGGTCACGGTCACCTGGACCACCCCGCTGCCGGAGGGGGAGATGACGGTGACCGAGGTGGCCGTGTTGGCGGTGATGGTGGCCAGCTTGGAGCCGAAGTGCACGGCCGTGGCCCCACCGAGGTTGGTGCCGGTGATGACGACGCTCTGTCCGCCGCTGGTCGATCCCTGGTTGGGGGAGATGGGCACGACTGCCTCCTTGAACGAGGTGAGGTGAACCGCGCACCGTGCGTGCTCAGGAAGGGTCACAGGCCACGCACGGTGCGGGTCGGACCAGGCCCCGGCGAGGGCGAAGGGACGGCCGAGGCGGTGAGCCGGGCGCCGGCGGGCCGGTCCACGGGTGTGGCCGGGCCGCATTCCGGGCGTGAGGGCGAGACGGTCCTGGACGACTGTCGCCGGTTGCGGTGGCGGGCGGATCGTTCACGCCCCTGCCAGGAGAGCCCACGGCGCCACCGGTAGTGACCGGCCATACGGCAGGCCGACGCCCCACTCCCCCGGAGAGGATGGGCGACCCACCGGATTGGACGCTCCTAGTAACCCATTGAGATGACAAGCAGGCAAGGCGCTTGACATCACATCACCCGATTGGCGGCGCGTACGACTGGGGCGTGTGGCCCGCCTCCGGCGATCGCTCTCACTCCTCGCCGGTAGGACCAGGGCGCCCTCCCGGCGGGTTGCGCCGATCTGCACGGCGCCGGTGGTGACGGTGGGTCAGAGCCGCGTCGGCACGGGAACTGCCCGACGCCGAGCGCCAGGAGCCTGCGCGTGCTTCTGGTGCGCGGCGCGGAAACCTGCGAGGCGTCAACCGTTGCTGACGTCCGCCCGGGTCGGCGTCGGGCATGGGAGCGGACGGGGGGCGCGCGGGTGAGCGTGTACACCGGCATATGCCAACGGCCACTTCGCCGAGCGGCGGTCGCCGGTAGGACAACCGTCCGGGGGCCGTCCCCGCGCGCGCCCGGCGGGATGGACGCGGTCGCGTGACGGCTGTCGGACCCATGTCGGCCTGAAATTCCAGGGAGAACCGCGAGCACCTCGCACCCCACAGAGGTCTATGCCAGTTGGCCTCCATTGCGCGCTTGCGAACATTTTCAAGCGCTCAGCGGTGGAGATCCGGCCAGTCTTTGGCCGATCTCCGTGTGCGACTTGACGCGGCATGCATGGGGCCTTTGCCAATTGATGGCAGTGCTGTTCGCTCACTCAAATTGCACAGCAATCGGCGATGTCTTGCAGAAACCTTTCTTCTCCCGCTCGCTGGCTTCGTGTATATTTCCTGGCTTCCCATGGGTCCCATGAGGGAGCCGCAACCCATATCGGAGCCTGGTAGGAGTGGAATGCTGACCGGAGAGGAATACATCAACATCTGCGCCCTGCGATCCCGCGGATTGTCCATCGCCGCAATCGCCCGTCTCCTTGGCCGCGACCGCAAGACCGTCAGCTCCTATCTGAGCGGGAAGCGCACAGTCGGAGTCCGCTGCTCCGGCAGAGACGAGTTCGAGCGGTTCATCCCCTACTGTCGCCAGCGGCTGCAGGACGATGCCCACTTCCAGGCATCGGCGCTGTTCGCCGAACTCGTCGATCTCGGCTACAACGGCGGCTACTCGACCTTCACCCGCGCTCTGCGGACCCATCAGCTGCGTCCCCGGTGCCCGCTGTGCCAGCGTCCCCCTCGCACCCGCCCCGGCCGGCAGGACAACGCGGAGGAAGTGCACTTTCGCTGGTTCGTCTTCTCCGACCCCCCTGCGGACTGGGGTAGCACTCATGCCTGCATCCTGGTGGGACGCTTGGCCCCCTCCCAGCGCTGGAGCGCAGTGCTTACGGAGCAGATCGATCTCGGCCACCTGGTCGACTCCGTCGACCGGGTCCTGCGCCAGTTCGGCGGAACCGGCTGGCGCTGGCGCTTCGACCGGACGCAGCCGATCCACTGCCCGGGAGGTGGCAAACTGACCACGGCGCTGGGCAAGGTCGCGAAGCACTACGGTGTCGTCGCGGATCTCAGCCCGGCGCGCCGGGACGCCGACGACGAGGCGATCGGGCAAGCGCTCGTTCTGTGGTGGCAGACCATCGGCGCGGACACTGGCCTGCTGGAGGCGCAGGAGAGCCTCGACCGGCTGGCCGGGCTCATGGACGCTCGCCGGACCTCGGCGAGGGGTGGCCACGACGGGTACACCGCGCCCGCTGCGCCGGTCCTGCTCGCCCTCCCCCATGACCCGTACCCTGCCAAGCTCAGCGTGGCTCGCGCGGTCTCGGCCAACAGCATGGTGTCCTACCGGGGCAACCTCTACGCGGTTCCACGGCATCTGCACGGTCACGCCGTGGAAGTGCGTCGAAGGCTCGGTGATCCCTTTCTGGCGATTGCGACTCCTCGCGGAAGGCTGATCGTTCAGCATGCACTGGCGCCCGACGGTGCCAGCCTGTCGGTTATCGGCCACCGGCACGGGATCAGCCTCGAACGCCCGCTACCGGTCCCGAGGCCGGCCTGCCACAGCAGGATGTACAGTCCGCCGTCCCCCGAAGCGCTCGCGGCGGCCGAGGCGCTCCGACAGGACGCCCGTCAGGAGGACGGATTAGAGCCCGGCCAACGGGCTGACGGTTCGCCGGGGCGGCCCGGCCGATCCTGGCGGTGGACGGGCGTTCTCGATCGGATCCGGAAGGAGCCGACCGAGGGTGACGAGCGCGTTTGCTCCGAGGCCGTGATCCACCTCGCGGCGCATCGGCAGCATGCCCCGACGCCCTACCGGCGAAGCCACACCAACCTGGCGTGGCACCTGGACGGGACATCACGGAACCGGCAAGAACCGTCTGAGGGGGCATAGCGCGTAGGACGGACGACCTACGCCCCGGCGTTGGACATGAGCACATCCAGCGCGGGGTCCAGCGTGTGGGTCGGCGGCGGCTGTCCGGCGCCGGGCAATCTCACGGACCGGCGACAATCGAAATGCCGGGAATAACCGAACTCCCCATCCCGCCTTCCAGGCCTCGGACGCCGGTCTTCCCTACGGTGACCCGGATGGAGTAGCGCAAAGTTGTATGAAGACTACTAGATTCGCCTTCGATTGCCGGAACGTCGATTCTCCGCACCACCCTGCCGGTCTGCGCGCCCTGCCGCCCACCCTTGGCGGTGGATTACGTTCCGTTCATGCCAGCGTCCCGTCGGCATGAACTCTTCTTTTCGGAGGGGATTCGGATGACCCGCCATCATCTTGCCGCCGGCGTCGTCGCCGTCGCCGTCGCATCCGGGGCCGCCCTCGCCCTCGCCCCCGCGGCACAGGCCGCGGAAGCTCCCGGGCTCCAGGTGCCGGCGTGTGCCGCCGATCTCAAGGCCGCGCTCGACAGCAACGCGGCGGCCCTCGACGCCGACTCCGTCGGCGACACCGCCGACGCTCGCACCCACAACCTCCGTACCCTCGTCATCCTGGCCGGAGCGAGGCTGGACTGCTTCTGCCAGCCGGCCCAGGTCCACGCGGACATCATCGCCGCGGCGACCGACGGCGTCCATGCGGCGGTGTCCAACGCGATCGGCGACTCCGCCGCCGCGCTGAACAGCGAGGACGCCGTGGCGGCCGAGTTGACGGACGCGCTGGAGGTTGTCGCGTATGCCGAGGTGTGAGGTCCCGCGGCACACGGGTGCTCGTTGTCGACCTGCTCGGATGTGGGGCCTCGGGGGTTGGGCCGCGGCGTGAAGCTGTCCGTCGAGTGGACGATGAGCCCTTCCCCGGGGTGGTGGAGGTTCAGTTCACGGACGCGGCGGGACGGCGTCGACCACCGCATCCCCGGGTACGCCGAGCGCGTTCTCCAGGTGGCCCGGCAAGGCGCCGGCGTCCTGCGTGGGCTATCGGCCCGCTCCCCGGCGGACGCCGTCACCAGCGCACTCGCCGACGCCGCGTATCGCCGAGACGCGCAGCACATGGCATACGACCGGCTGACCGAAGAGGCACGACGACACCCCGCCGAAGGCAGCCGGGCCGCACGACCGGCCACGGATGGCAGCACCCGCCGGCCGACGCCCCTTACGCCTGGCTCCGGACAAGCCTGTCACCGCTGGAGCTCGCCGAACAGATCCCGCTGCATGACGCAGTCCACGAACATGACGTTCTCGCTCAAACCCGTGAGCAGATCGAGGATAGCGGCGAGCGGCTGGTACTCCCCGCGGGTGGCGGGGCGCTCACCGCAGGCCTTCAAATACTCCCAAAGCGCGTGGAAGTAGTCCTCGAGCTCCAGACGTGCGTCGAACTGCGCGCTGAGCTTTTCGGGATCGAGGCGACGCAGGGCGTCGCGGTCGAGCTGGGTCACCGAGTTGATGATGCCGTTGACGACCTCACGGCTCTCGGTGTTTGAGCTGGGCATGGATTCTCCTAACGATGTGCGCAGTCGAAGATCGGGGCTCGACGCTCGACGCGCCGCCCGGCCTGGTCGGATCGGGGCGCCCGCACGCCGGCGGACGGAACCGGTGGCGGGTCGCGTTCGGGAACACCGTGTCCAGCCCCGGAGCACGCCTTGCCGGCCGGGCGTCGGCAACCGCGGGTGGCCGGCGACCGCCCCTGAACGGTCAGCACGCGGCGCTCCGACCGGACAGCGGGACGGCGGCCCACACCGAGCAGCTGCCGTCCGTGCTCAGCCGCATCCCCCACTCCTGCGAGTAGCCCGCGACGAGCGCCAGGCCTCTGCCGTGCTCCTCGTCCGGCGTGGCGCGGTGCAGCCGCGGCACCGCGGAGGTCCTTCCCTGGTCACGGACCTCCAGCAGGAGCCGGTCCGCGGTCCGGCGCAACCAACCGGTGATGTGTGCGCTGTTGGAGTGCTTGAGGGCGTTGGCGACCAGTTCGGAGATCACCAGCAAGGCGGCGTCCCGGGCATGGTCGGCCCGAACATCCTCGGCATCCAGCCACAGCGCTGCCAGCCGCCGGGAGACCGGTACCGCGTGACCGAGAGATGGCAGCCTGAAGGACAGCGGACGGCCCCTGACCCAGTGGCTCAGGACATCCTCGGCGAGAGCTCCCGTCGGCCGTCCATTGATCTCTGCGGTGGTCAGTGGAATCTCCTCCTCGGTGAGCGGCGGGCTCGCTTCTCGGCTCACGAGCCGAAAGCGGCTGCCGATACGACTGCTCGCGGCTTCGCGTCTCAGGCCGCGCCCGGTGCATGAGAACCATTCCCTCCGGCGAGCGGGCGGCTCCCCGTCCGCTCGACGCCGGTCCATGCGTTCTCCACGGCTGATGGCTCACGTTTCGCCGGGAAGGCTCCTCGGTCCGTCCAGGGCTGCTCTCCCACCGGGGGTCGGAGCAGCCGGCCGAGTGGGCGCGGACTGGTGGAAGTAAATCAGAAATAGACTATCCGCAGGGGAGTGATCCGTTCAAAAAATGGGGGCGTGTTTATGTAATGCAGCGCCTAGTATGACGGTAAGAAGAGTTCGTACCGCCGGAGATCTGGCGGAGTGAACTTGGCTCGTTTCGTTCACTCAAGTCCGAGTGTCGCAGCGAATGGCGAGCAGCCAGGGCCATTGATTCTGGTCTTCGGTGGAGCTTTTTGGGCAGGTTTTCTTCCGGGTGTACGAGGACAGCGGCGACTCGCTCATGGAATTCCGCACCGGCCTGGCCGAAATCAGCCGTTCCGCTTGTGCCGTTGCGGCCGGGAAGCGTCCGGCCCGCCGACCGCCGCCCAGGCGTCCGGCCGACGAGGAGAAGCCGGGCAGGCCGCCTGCAGGCGATCGGAGAGCGGAGGCACCGTCGACGGGCAGGCGGGCAGCACCGTGGCCCTCGAGGAACCGCGCCGGCTGGGCGGCATCCGGCGCCGTTTCCCCGCTGGAGGCTGTCCGAGCGCGAGGTGCGCCTTGATGCCCGTGCTCAGGACGACGACTTCACGGTCTTCGCCGCGGACGGCGTCGTCAGCGGCGGCGTCGAACGTCCTGCGGCGGCCTGTCGGGGACAGCGTGCGCGTCCTCGAGAACGATTTCGCCGTCCGGTCGCTGATCGTCAGTGTGGTCCCGGGGGCCGGCGCGGGGCCGTGCTCGCGCTGGCCGAGTGCCTGACCGGCCGGATGCAGAGCGACCGCCGAGGGCGGAATCCGGCCAGCGGCCTACGCCCGCCCGTATGCCCGCCCGGAGAGAGAGCTTCTGCCGGCTCTCGCGGAGACGAGCCTTTGAGCTGCCACGGGCCGGCGCGATGAGAATCGCACCGGCCCGCGTATCCAATTCCTCAACCGGGGGTACGGCAACGCCTCCCCAGCGATTAGGCACAAGCCGGAAGCGCTGGCAGACACGGCGGCTGCTTATCCCCCGGAGAGGATGGGTGACCCACCCGGTTCGGATGTACCCAGTTACCCATCGAGCCGAAATAGCCGCAATCCCCTGCCCGGTCGATTCACCCGTATGGCCGAGCGTGCCGGAAATGCAAGCCACCTGTTCGGCCGGACTGGAGGACAAGGTGCCCCGCAGGAGGCAACGGCGTACCACTGGAGAATCGAGACTATCCGAAGATGGCGCCAAGATTCTCAGTCGCAGCGCACGTCCGGTCTTCTCTGCGCCGGTTCGATTGCATTTTGACCGGTCTTCGGCAAAGCCAGACTTTGAGAGTGCACGCACTGACTTTGGGAAAACCGCACGCGGCCCGCCACCCGTGGCACCCCCGGGAGGGCACCCGCGCAGGGCCTGCAATCGGCGATGACGACGGCGGCTCCGCAGGCGTTCTCCGGTCCGGTCGCGGGAACGCACGCAGGTCCCCGCTTCCCGGTCGGCCTCCGGCGCCGCGGGCGACCGGCGGACCGGCGGAAAGGCGGACACGAGGAGGGATTCCACGGTGGCGTCTCGCAGGCCCCGGTCGCGTTGTGGCGACCATGCCGGTCTTCTCCGCATCAGGTCGGCCGTCCCGCCGCGGAACGGGATCAGACGCCGCGACGGTCGCGGGGGGCACGTCGCGGAGCCCGCTCCGGTGCCCGCGCGCCCGGTCGGCGCTTCCTCGACCGGTGCCCTCCGGGCGGGCTGCTTCGGCGGCGTCCTGCCGGCGCTGACCGGCAAAGGCGGTGCGGGCCGCCGGCGGAGCCTCGTCGGCCCAGGCACGGGTCCGTTCCCGCTCAAGTCGGCGAGCGGCAAGCCGTCGGCGAAGGATGGTTCCCTCCGACTCGTCGCCCTCCGTCGCCGGCCGGTCCGAGGGTCCGCTCGGAGCGGCCGATGGCGTGATCCGTCGGTGGACGGGCGTGGACCGCGCCGTGAGCGGGTCTCTCGGGGGTGGCGCGTCCGACTGGTGAGGCGCGTTCGACTGGTGACCGGACAGCTCCCACCGCTCCCGAAGTCGACGGCAGGCGGCAGCGGCGGCGGCGGGACCGCAGGAACGACAGGTCTGCGGATCCTCGACGTCACGGACGACCAGGGGCCCGCGGCAGAGTGCGCACTCGGGGCTTCGGACCGGCCTGGTCCCTGTGACCGTCTCGCTTGCCCGGTCGACGACCCGGATCAGCCAGGGAAGCGGGGAGACCACCGAAGACCAGGGCACTGCACCGACCGGCTCCCTGCGGCGCGCGAACTCCCACGCCGAATCGAGAGCTTCGAGAATCACGGCGCCATGGACATCGGGGGATGTGCTGTAGTCGGCGAATGTCGCAACGATGTGCTGAGCGAGAAGGTCGAGCTGTCGCTCGGTCAGCCGGTCCGCCAGTTGCCTCGGCAGGCGTCCGAGAGCCGATGACGCGGCTCGCTGTCCCCATCGCCTCTGTTCGTCGGTCATCGACTGGATCATTTTCCGGTCGGCTTGCCATCTGCCGTGCCCTGCCGGGCCTGCTCCGCCCCCCGTGGCTCCCGCCGCGCGTCCTCGCGTGCGGGTGCGCGCGGTTTCCGGTTCGCGGGACGAACAACCACCCACGACGGCCGACATGTTCAGCGCGTCATGTTGGGGGGATCGTGTTTCTGTCACCGGAGCGGGGGTGCTCGGTGTCACCGGACCGGGGGAGTCCGCTGTCACCGAACCGGGGGCCTCCCGGCGCACGCCGAGCGAGGCGCCGCGATGGGAACCCCGTCCGGAGTCGAAGGCCTCGACGTCGCCGCCTGCGGGCCCGTCCGCGGACCGCGGCGCGGGAACGGGCCCGCTCGGGAGGGACTCGGGCCGCCCCATCGGTACCCGGACGGGCATGGGATGGACGACGTATCTGTACCCCCTCTTCTCGCCGCGTCTTCTGCTCACCCAGCCCTGGACCAGGAGTTCGGCCACCGCTTCGCGGGCCGTGTCCTCCTTCATCCGGCACTCGCGTGCGATTCGCGCGACGGGAGTCGATTCGGTGAACCGCTGCCTCAGGGAGAGCAACGCATACACCTTGAACCGAGTACCGGCCAGATGCGCCCGAGCATACGAGCCGACACACACGGCCAGCTCATCGTCGGCCAGTGGGCGAACACTCCGGTTCATGGTCCGGGTGGCGGGATTTCGAGACGCGCGAACCAGATTCTTGGCCTTTGCCTTGGCGATTAGGCGGTTCACACCACCCCGTGACAGCCCGAGCTGTCGCCCGATCGTCTCGTCAGCGGCGAAGCACAATCCTGACTTCCAGCCGTAGTCCTGCACCAGCGTCACGACCCGGATCAGGTCACCGGTCAAGTCTCTGTCACTGAGCCACGCCGCCGGGAACCGGGTAGTGGGCAGGCGAGCTTGTTCGGTCGCATGCGCCTGCCCGTGAGCAGGCCCGGGGTCCCTGGCCGATTTCGTGCGCGCGGTGCCCGAGTATCGCGGAATCACGGAGCACCACCGAAAGCCCGACGCTCGCTCACTTCCCTGCCCAGCCCGGCCGGCCGCCCATCGACACCTGGATTGGTCGAGGCGGCTCTTTCCCCGGTCGGATCCATTTGAGCGGAGGTCACTCGTGCTCGAGAGCCCGCTCTGGGAAGTCCTCGGAGGTATCGCTCATTCAGGACTCCGCGGCCTCCCGCTAGACGGACGGAGCGACGGCACACAACACGGGCCGGGGCTGGCTGGCAGATTTTGATTCGGTGATGCAAAATGGCAGTGCCTACTTACGGACGTGTGAGGAGGCAACAGCTCGTCAGTACACAGGTTCTCGCCGGATCCCGAGTGTGCAGACGGGCCGAGGCAGCGGTGGATTCCGTCGTCGACTTGGGCATGTGCTCAACGACGATGGAAACAGGTGTTCAGACACCGAGGCATGTGCGTGGCGAAAGCGGTGAAGGTCCGGTGGTGCGGACCGAGCCGTCTCATTGCCGCTAGGTCATGTCAAAACCTCCCCGTAGGGGGACATGGTGGATGAAGAAGGCCGAATGAAACAGAGAAGCGATCACGAGTGGTCGTTTCTGCCTGACACGGTTTCGCGTCCAGGTGCCTGAGGGGTGATCTGGAACAGCGACGTCGCACCAGCCGCCCCTAGAGCCGTCCGGACTCGCCGGAGTCCGGACGGCTGATCCATGACTGGGCCATGGCTGACCAAGAGTACATCGCCCATCACAGCGTGTGAATACTTCTCGTATACGACTCATCTTCCGAGCCCACCGCAACCTCCTTCGGGGCAAGTCTGTTCGAGTCGGCACGGCGGATGGCTTGAACGCTCCCGTCCCGTCGAAGACTTCGGGTGGGACGATCGACACCCGCCATCAGCCGAAGGTGCCGCAGTCGCGATAGGACGCCGCCACCAGTCAGCCGGGGGCCGGCGAGGAAGGCCGTCAAGAGATCGCCAAGGCGGGCGCAGCTGCGTCGATCGCCACCGAGGCTCACGCCGAGCGCCATGATGCGCCATCGAACGGTCCTGTCGCCAGTCACCCATAGGGAACACGCGACTGACGCTGCGCGCATACAACCTGAGCTTCGGTTCATCGGCACTGAGCGGTAGCGATCGCGACGGTGGCCCTGTGTCCACCCGAAGTCCGGCCGCCTGCGGCTCCGCGCGCAGGCGCGCGCCTTGCCGGGGAGAATCGCAGAGCATCTGGCACCGTTCGCGGCCATCCCGCAGGGGAAGAGGGGAAGTCGAGCGAGCGGAGGTGGTCGCGCTCGCTTCGATCGCTCCCCCTCAAGGCCAGCCGCAGGAACGGTGCACACTCGGATGGGGAGCTTGGCGACCTGGGTAAAAGCTCTGAGCGCCGACAGCCTGAGCATATTTCAGGACACCCGGATGCCGTACATTTCTCGGTGATTAGCCCATCGTTGTCGGGGCATGAGCCAAACAGTCAAGCCGCCTCTTCCATTGCTGCTGGAACGAGACAGGATCTGCAGTGCCGGCGATAACTGGCTATTCGTTCCGGACCGGAGGAATCCCGCAGGTGATCTGCAAATTGGTTATCTCGTAAAGAATGGCGAACGCGTGGAGCTGACGCATTGCTCACGCCAGCTGGCCGAACTCTTCCGCATCCTGCGTCGGCTCGAGTTTGAATTCTCGACGCGGCTGTGTTGATCAGAGAAACGGGAGACTATTGGGACCGCCGGCCGCGATCCGCACTGACGCAACAGGAGGCTTCCTTGTACGAGTCGACGGACACCAATTTCAATCCCTACTACGCAGCTGGGTTCATCCCCGATGACGAGGTCATACACAACCACTCCCTCTGGCCGCCCGCCGGGCAGCTGTCCGCCGACCTGTCATATCCGGTCGGCGACGGCTGGGCCGATCCAGGGCTGCAGTCGCCTCCGAATGTGGAAGCGGTCGAAGAGGAAGTCGGCCTGCTGGCCATGGGCTTCCGTTCCCAGCTGATCGGCAACCGCCACGCGCGTCGCCCATCCCCGGCGGCACGCCGCCGGGCCGACGTCGTGGGATCCGTCATCGGATTCCTGACTGCGACGATCGTCACCGTGGTGTGCGTCCTCGGCTGGACGATCTCCTATCATCCTCTGCAGGATGTGGCCCTTTCCCAGCTGCCGAGGGGTCTGTCCCAGTGCTGGCCGATCGTCGTCTACGGGCCGTGGATGGCTGCGTCCCTCTCCGTTCTGCGTGCCGCTCTGGGAGGACGCAAGGTGGCGAATTCCTGGACGGTCATCCTGGTGTTCGCGGGTATCGCCAGTCTCCTGTGCATCGTCAACACACCCAACACAATGCCTGAGGCCGTGGTGGCGGGCCTTCCGCCGGTGACAGCTGTGGTGTCCTTGCAGCAGTTGGTGCGCCAACTGCTCGTAAGCCGACAGGTGTCCCAGGAGGACGGTCGGCAGAAACCCTCACACCGGGCATCTCGCTAGCGCGTGAACAAGGCAGGTGCAGTGCCGGGGGTCCGATGTCTCTGGCCCTGCTGCCGCCGGCGTCCCGCCATCGCTTCAAGGTGGAGTAGCACATCCGGCACAATGCGGGCTTCATTTGCACAGCTATCCACTGCGGTGTCCTTGTTGCCTGCAGAGGTTTTCTCCTCTTGCTCGTATTCCCGTTCGTCAGCGGCTTGGGATGCGGCCCCTTTCCGGTGCATGGCTGACCGACGGCACCGGCCAAAGGTTCCGCGCTCGATCGTCTGCATGGAGCCGATTTCACAGCTGCCCGAATACGTCCTCGGGATGATCGCCGCGCGCATGGCGACGACCGGCAGAGGCCCGACCCCCCTCCCTTCTGATCCGTTGCGACAGGGGTCGACTTCGCGTGCTCGGCCGCTACCGCCGGGAGCCACCTACTGGCGCGGACCGGCCCTGTGCCGAGCGAGCAGCGCCTATGGCGGGGCGGGTCGCAACAGATTGGCCTAATAGGGTGAACCTTCCCTCCTTTCGAGTGATCTTACGTTTGGCGCGGGTAGCTAAGGAGTGCGTGCGACGGGCTGCAGACCGTAGCCGCGCCCCGGCGCTGAACTCATTCGGGCCCGGTGACCATCCTCTCGATGAATTGAAAGGAACGACACCAATGATCCTCAATCTGCTCGCCAGCATCGTGGCCGTCCTCGGCTGGCTGCTCTAGCGCTTGTTGACCCACCCGGCGGCGAGCCGGCCCCGCCCACGCGTTCAGTGACGGGGCCGGACGCTGTGAACCGTTCAGCCCCGTACCGCCTTGTCGATACCGCGTGACCGGGCGCCCGAATATAGTTCGAACGACATCCGCGCCTACCAGTGCTGTCCATCTACCCGGCAGGGTGGCTCGGCGGTGGGACGATCAGAGCGTCGAGGGCCTGTTGGGCTCGGCCGAAGCTGTCCTTGCCAGCGCGGCGCAGGCCGGCCTTGGCGTACTTCTCGACCATGGTGGTGGACTTCCAATCCTCGGTGATGACCATGATCTCGGCTGGGCTGTAGCCTTGGGCCGCGAGGTCGGCCGGGACGCCGGCGCGCAGACCGTGGCTGGTGGCCTCCTTCGCGTCGAAGGCGGGGGTCCGCGAGACCATCCGCTTGAAGGCGCGGTTTACCGCGTGGCCGGTCATGCCGGTTCCGGAGGCGGGGACAGACATGAGCCGGCCCCATCGGGTGATGCCGCGGAGTAGTGGCAACTGCGGCTCCGCTTGGCCGAGTTCGGCGAGCAGTGAAATGTAGGTGCGCACGACGGTGATCGCTACCGGGTCGCGGATGACGTACTCGCGGCCGGTGGACCAGTGGTCGTTCTTGCTGGTCCGCTTGCCGACGACCATCTGCTCGGTGCCGTCCTCGAGGCGTTCGAACGCGATGGAGTCGATTCGGTAGGCGGCCTGTTCGGAGCGGCGGGCCCGGGTGCGGTAGCCAAGGTGCAGGATCGTCAGGTCGCGCCACCGGGCGAGCGGGCTGTCGGCGGTCGTGCCCTGTTGGAGGTGAGCGATGCGGGCGGCATCGACGGGCGGGCTCGACCTCGGGGTGCGCCGGGCACGGGCGTGCTCGGCGGCCTGCTTGCGGATCAGTTCGGCGGTCGCTTTCTTCGGGGGCCAGTTCTCGTAGCCCGCACGGGCGTTGGCATCGCGGATCGCGGCCATCGCCAGCCGAAGGGAGCTCACCGGGGCACCTGTGCCGTCGCGTCCTCCGCGGCGCCGTAGGTGGGAGATGTAGGAGACCATGTTCGCCTCGCTGGTGCGCGGTCCCGGGTGGCGGCTGTTGTCGGTGCACCAGCGGGCGAAGTAGCGCCACTGTTCGGCATAGGTCTGGCTGGTGCGCGTCGGCCGGGCGGAGGCGAGGTCGTCCGCGGCGTCCTCGGTCAGCGTCTCGTTCGGGTCGACCCCGTCGAGTGCGAACTGCACGAGTGCCTGGCTGTCGTCCACCAGCTCGCCGACCACCACCTCGGCGTCGGCCTCCGCCAGAGCGGGCAGGTTGTCCGCGTCCGCATCCACAGGCGCTCTCCTTCCGGTACGGCGGGCTGATGATCCGTCCGGGGCAGCCTATCTGTACCGGGGCCTGTGTTGCGTCCTCTAAATCCAGTTAGAGGATGCAATACAGAGATCGATACATAGGCCACACTTGCGACTCCATCCTCGTCTGCAACACGTCTACAGGAGTTATTTGTGTTCAGTGCCGCAGGCTGCAAGGGTGTGCCCCATGAAGATCACGATCACCGTGGAGAACCCGACCCCCGAGGCACTCGAGAAGCTGCTCGCTCTCGCCGCCATGCCGGCCGCCGTCGTGACCACGGAGCCCGACGACCACTGGACGCCGAAGCGGGCCCGCTCGTACTACGACCGCCTGCCGCCCCGCGCACAGCAGATCCTGCTCCAGGTCGTCCACGGCGAAGGCGAGTGTGCCGCAGAGGAGTTGAAGGCGAATGGCCGAAGCCTTCGGGGATCCACCGGCGCGTTCCGCCGGGTGCTCTCGGAAGGCAAGCGGACCGGCCTCTGGCCCGACGCGCTTCCGGTACCGCTCGTCTCCCACATCGTCGGAGGACAGCTCAAGAAGCTCGAGATGCCCGGGCGCGGCACAGGACAGTACGCACTCACGGCCTTCGAGGAGGGCCTGCGTGATCTGTGAACTGGCGGCTGACAAGGCGATCTGCTCGACTTCTGCGGGTGGGGTGCGACGACCGGGCGACGGACGCATATCCTAGAGCTCGGTCAGTACGGCAAACTGGCTGTTGTGCACCCCAGGTGTATTCGCCCCGGCGGGCTGACGATCCGTGCCGCTTCCGCCGCCCGGGCCGGTCGCCGTCGTCGGCTGCACACCATGCCGGGTGGGCGTCACCGCACCGATCACGAAAGTCCGGCTGCCGCCGGACCCGGGCCTTGGCGGCCCTTTCCGCGCTCATCCAATCGGGCTCTGTCGCTGATCTTGTGACGCTGCGGTGTCGGTGGCTGCTGCGAGCATGACTTGCGTGTTCTTCGCGGAGCTTCGAGGTGTTGTTCCCTCATCTGGCCGGTGTCGTGGTGGGGTTGGTTGAGCGGGCCGCGGCCGGGGTCACGATGCATGCTCGGGCTCGTTCGGCGGGTGCGGACTGTCCGCATTGCGGTAGTCCGTCGGGCCGGGTGCATGGCCGGTATGTGCGACGGTTGGCGGATGCCACGGTCGGTGGTGCCAGTGTGGTGATCGAGTTGATGGTTCGGCGGTTCAAGTGCCCGAACCCGGCATGTCGGGCGGTGACGTTCGCCGAGCAGATCACAGGGCTGACGGGCCCGCATGCCCGGTCCACGCCACTGGTGCGTAAGCAGTTGACCTCGATCGCTCTCGCGTTGGCCGGACGCGCGGGCGCTCGTCTGACCGGGGTGCTGGGCCTGCGTGTCGCCAAGGACACTCTGTTACGCCTGGTCCGTGCCGCACCTGAAGGTCCCGTCGGACAGGATCCGCGTGCTCGGTGTCGACGATTTCGCGCTACGCAAGGGAGACTCGTACGCCACGATCCTGGTGGACCTGGAGAGACGGCGCCCGGTGGACGTGTTGCCCGGCCGGGATGCCGAACCGCTGGCCGTCTGGCTGAAGGGTCATCCGGAAGTGGAGATCATTTGCCGGGACCGGGCCGGGGCTTATGCCGAGGGCGCCCGCAGCGGAGCCCCGCAAGCGGTGCAGGTCGCTGACGCCTGGCATCTGTGGCACAACCTCGGCGAGGCGGACCGTCTCCTCCCATCACGCCTGCGTCCGGACCGTGTTCGAGAACACCGTGTCGGCCGCCCCGCCGACCAGCGACGACATCTGGCTGACGTCACCGCCGCCGGTACCGGCCGCCGGGATGCTCGACGTCTGCGGACGAGAGCGCCGCCTGGTGACCCGGACCAGGGAACGCTACACCGCCGTGCGACAGCTCCTGGATGGCGGCAGCACGCTGGAGAACATCTGCCGGACACTGCAGCTGGACCGGTCCACCGTGCGCCGCTTCGTCCGCGCCACCGGCATCGACGAACTGCTGGTCAAAGCGACGAACCGCTCCACCATCCTGGACGAGTACAAGCCCTACCTCCACCAGCGGTGGAACGAGGGCTGTCACAACACGGCCGAGCTCCCCCAGGAGATCGTCACCATGTGCTTCGCCGGAAGCATCCAGACCGTCCGCCGCTACCTCCGTTCCTTCAAGGCCGCTATCGCCGCACCACCCGTGCCCCGCCCGGCTCCACGGCCCCGCCGCATCGTCCGCTGGATCATGAGCGACTCCGCAAACCTGACAGCCGATGATGCCGTCGACCTCAAGGAGATCCGGGCCGGCTGCCCCGAACTCGACGCCGTCGCCCACCACGTCCGCGACTTCGCCGCCATGATGCGCGACCTGCGAGGCGACCGACTGCCCGCCTGGATAGAACGCGTCCTCGCCGACGACCTGCCCGCCCTGCACTCCCTCGCCAAGGGACTGAGCCGCGACATCGACGCCGCCACCGCCGGGCTCTCCACTCCCTGGAGCTCCGGCCAGGTCGAGGGACAGGTCACGAGGGCGAAACTCCTCAAAAGGCAAGGATTCGGACGATCCAACCTCGACTTCCTCCGCAAGCGCATACTCCTCAGCCCCTGACCCGACAGCGTCACAAGATCAGCGAGAACCAGTCTTACGAGAGCAGCGACATCGTCGCCCCGATCAGCCCGGGCAGGCCCCATCGGCCGAACACGACGCTACGGGGCCGGCTGGAAGATGTCAGCGAAGGCCTTGGACGGGGCTGTTGCCCGGGCCTCGACGAACCATTCCCGACCGAGCAACCAACCGAAGACAGGGGCCGGAAGACGAACCAGCACCCTCATCACGGGAGCGAGCCGGCCTGTCCCTGATACCTCCGAACGGTGGGCGGCAAGGGCCGCCTGTTTCTGACCGGCGAACCGTCGGACATCAATGGTGTGGGTGATGGCCGCGCGCGAACTGTAGGCGGTGCGCAGCGCATCCGCGTCGTACCGAAACGGAATCCTCAGCAGGCGGACCAGCTTCACCAGGCGAGCCACGACGTCACGCGGCATGGTCGCCTCCAACACCCGGGGCACCCCGGCCAGCTCGGCGGCACGCTTGCCGACTTCGTGCACCTTGACGTGGTCGCGATGGCCGTATCCGCCATTGGCGTCGTAGCTGATGAGCAGGTCCACGTCCTCCTCGCGCAGGACGGCGGCCAGCCGCTCGGCCGCCTCCTCCGTGTCTGCCCTCACGAAGCGTGCTCGATCCGGCGGATCCGGGTAGAGCACGGCACCATGGCCGCTGTTCGCGTACCCCAGGTGCACGACGCGTGTCGCGCCCAGCACGGTCGCGCTCGCCCGCAGTTCACTCAGGCGTGGCGCTCCACCCTCCGGCGCGGCGTCCATGAGGCCATCCGTGGCGACCACGATCACCACGCGGTGTCCTTCGGCTGCGGCCCGCGCGAGCGTGCCACCTGTCAGGAACACCTCGTCGTCCGGGTGGGCGTGAAAGGCCAAGACGGTTGCCATGGGCCCATCCTGGACCACGGCGCTCATCAATGTCTCTCCTGCCCCACCTCGCGCGTGATCCGCCTGCCAGGCCCCAGCGGCGGCGGAGCGATACGAACGTGACCACCCCAGCAGCCCGCTCCACTGACTCCACTACCACGCCAGCAAATACGGCATCTACCACTGCAAATCCCCTGAAGCCGCCATAGTTCAGACTGACAGCGTCACAAGATCAGCGACAGAGCCTCCAATCGAACGGTCGGCCGCCGTCCGTCCCAGGCATCCTGGCCGTTGCTTGCGTATCAGAATTCGTCGGGCGTGCGGCGGAGCTATGCACGGACCTCCGTGGGCTTGGGGAGATCTCCGCCACGCACGCGCCAGCTGACCTCCGTGGGTGGGAGGAGGACAACGCTTCGAACACCCCGCCCACCTCCTGCCACGGCTGACCCCGCAGGCGCGGGGAGCCGCCCTGCTGGTTGGGTGCGCGGTCAGCCGTTGGCGGAGGTGCCGGGGCTGGCGCCGCGTTGGACGCAGGGGGCGAGGACGGTCAGGTCCAGGGTGTCCGGCGCCGTTTCATGGTCGCCGACCACGACCGAGGCGGTGAACTTGTTCGCGTCGTTGGACAGGTCCAGTCGCTTGTCGTCGCTTCGTTCGACGGAGAAGCCGTCCTGCTTCAGCCGCTGCCGTACCGCGTCGAAGACGCCCTGGACCTTCGGCCCGGGGATCCCGCGCAGTTTGTAGGAGATGTACGGTATGTACCGCGTGGGCGAGTTGGCGGGCCCGGACTCGCACTCGTCCTTGTCGACCAGCGGGTCGGGGATCTTCACGGTGTCCTCGTCCGGGAGGACCGCGAGCGCGGCGGAGGCGTAGGCCTTGACCTTGTCCTCGGCCTGTCCGAGGTTCATGGACGGGGTGTCGCTTCCGCAGGCGGACAGGGCGAGGATGCCCGCGGGCAGCAGGCCCAGGACGACGACGCGCCCAGACCGGCCGCGTTCGCCGGTCCGTCCGCGTCGCGGCAATGGCTGTGGGGATCGGCTCATGAGACCGGCCTTCCCGCGATGACCTGGCCGAACGCCTTACAGGACGGCGTGCCCTTGTTCCAGTAGTGGTCGTGGTCGGTGTTCTGGGACGGCAGGTGCTGGGCACCGAAGGCCGGGTTCATCGGGTCGCGCCCGAAGCGCAGGTGGTAGTGGTCGCTGGCGGGGTTGTAGTTGTCGGGGGCGAAGGGGTCGGGTGTCCAGTCCGTGATCCGGCAACGCGGACGTCGGCGTGGCCGCGTGAGAGCACGTCGTCGGCTTCGCCCGCGAGGCGTTCGGAGGCAGGGGCGACGAGGCTCCGCCACCGCGAACCGTGATCAGCCCGCGGGTGACCCGCCGGGGATCGGCAACGGTTCGTGATGGTGCCAGAGGAGCGATCGGTCCTCGCGGCGAAGTTCCGCTGATCCCCACTCCAGCCGAACCACCCCGCTGGCCAGGGAACACGCGTACGCGACGATCACCAGCCTGGTCCCCGGCGACAGACGCAGAAGGTCCGCGTGCGGCTCGTCTTCCTCCGGTAGCTCGATGTCGAGATCGAGCGCGAACTGGCGGGGCTCGGGGCCGTGACGACGGATGAGGTCCGCACGGAGCCCGGAGGCCCGGCGGAGTCTGGCCGTTGTGACCGGGACGTCCTTCTTCGCATAACGGATCGGGTAGATGACGTGGCCGGCGATCACCACGACCGTTCGCGCCTGAAGCCGGACGGGTTCGGAGTAGGGGAGAACCAGTAGCCCGGTCGCGAGCTCCTCGTACTGCGCCGCGTAGAGGCCGTGCCCGTAAGCCTCGTGGGTTTGGGTGTGCACGCCCTCATGGCCACCGCGGGCCCGCTCGTGCGCGCGGAGGATGCATGCCGGCACGATCGCTGTCATTCGAGCGGCGAGTTCGCCGAAGACCTCCGTGGCCCACGGACTGGCGATGTCTCCCGATCCCATAGGTCCCCCTGATCAAAATCCGCTGGTTCGACCTCCGACGGTCTTGGTGCGGGCCTCGCAGATCAAGGGCGCATCAAGGGTCGCACGATGCAGACACCGGAGGCAGCGCAGCCTGATCTCGCCGGATGGGAGCGTTCGTGGGGCGGGTCGGCGAGCGGGCCCTTACCGCTGTCGACCCGGTGGCCTGGGACTTCGTCCGGCGAGCGATCGTCAAGGGAAGGCCGACGTGGTGTTGAGTAGCAGGCTGTCGGTGGCCGACACCTCGGCCACCGTGACGGACGCGGTCTCCTGGAGCCCGTGTACGCCCTCAGCCCGGCCAGGCCGCCGTCACGTCGGCGGCAGAGCGAAAACGGTCGAGCCCAGCTTTGCGAGCAGTCGTTGGCCGTCGGTGGCCAGGGCCCAATTTCGGTTCTCGAGGGTCACTTGGTAGGTGTTCACGGCGAACGTCCACCGCAGGCGGCCCGTCTTCACGTCCACTGCGTGGACACCCTCAATGCCCTGACCGGCCACGAAGAGGGTGTCCTGGACGAGCACGGGCTCGGTCGCGGACGGCCGGAAGGGCACCGGGCAGGTCCAGATCTGCCGTCCGGTCCGCGCGTCCCAGGCACAGACCGCGGTCGTCCCGTTCCCGCCGTAGACCACGCCGTTCGCAGCCGTCACCGGTGGAAACGTCCCGGTCGCACCGTCGACGAGCTTGGCCTCCCACAACCGCCTGCCGTCGGCCAGACTGACCGCGCGCAGGCCGTTCGTGCCCGTCAGGCAGTAGGCCTGGCCGTCCGCGACAGCGGGCGGGATCGTGTCGGTGGCGCCGGTCTCGACGAGCCACAGCTGCCGACCGTCCCGGCCGCTTCGGGCAACCAGGTCGCACCTGCCGTTGGTGTAGTAGAGATTGCCGCCCACGACCGCGTTGTTGATGTACTGCGCTCGCTCCCCCACCTCCAGCGGCACGGACCAGAGCTTCTCGTGCGTGTCGATCGAGAAGGCCAAGATGACGGGCCTCGGTGCTGTGGTGGCCCCATTTGGTTTGGCGTCGGCGAGTGCGTAGAGCACCTTGTCGTCGGCACGGAGCGCGTAGACGTTGGAGAGGTCGTCGGCGTTGCTCTCGCGGTTGACGGTATTCCATGTCTCCGCGCCGGTAGCCGCGTCGTACCCGGTGGCACCCTGGAACGAGCCGACGAACACGCGCCCGGCTCCGGCGGCGGTGTAGAGCGTGTTGACGCCCTTGCCGGTCCACTTCACGGTTCCGGTCGCTGTGTCGACCGCGGTCAGATGAGAACTCAACGTGAAGAGCGTGCCGTTCGAGACCAGCGTCGAGGCGGGCACGAGGTCTTCGTCCGGGGTGAACGACCACAGCGGTTTCGGCGCACCGGAATCCGGGTTGGGCACCATCGGCGCCGGCGAATCCCGCAACGGCGTCGGCGGATCGGTCGGGGCGGAGGCCTCCGGCTTCCCACCGTGGCGTCGCGACAGCATCCACCCGGCGCCGCCGGCCACCGCGAGCGCGGCCCCTCCCGTCAGCAACGCCCGCCGACTCGGGCGGCGCCGCGACCCGCCCGCATCGTCGACATCCGAAGTGGTCGAATGATCCGAGATCCCCACGATGTACGTCATCCCCCATCCATTGACGTGACAGCAGCCAGGATCATACGGGCACGACCGACGCACCGCTCCCGGAGGTCCTGAAACGTACGGGCAGACGGCGGGGACTCCACCGACGACCCCCACCTGGCCCCGCCAGAAGTCACGCCCATTGGGAACCGGCCTGCGTGCGAGAATGCCGAGCGGCTCCTCCCCACTGCGATTGGGGAGGAGCCGTCGTTACCCGCGAGCTAGAAGCGGCCGCGAATCTGCATGCCCGTGTCGGTGTCCGGGTTGTTCAGCGCGTCGTAGACCTTGTGGCCGGAGTCGCGGGCACCACCGGCCCAGCTGACGGCACCCTTGTCGGTGACCTTGGCTGCAACGCCGCCCCAGTACTTCGCCTCGCGGTCCCACTGGACGTTTTCCAGGAGGGCGTCCAGTGTGATGCCCTCGGGCATCGGGTCGGTGGACCAGGACATGGTGCGGTTCATGGTCGCGCCGAGGCCGGCCACGACAGCGGGGGCGGTGATGGCGGTCTTGGCGTGGAACAGCCCGGCGTTCTTCACCAGGAAGGCGCCGACCGTCTCCATGATCTCGCGCTGGACAACAGCCTGGTCAGGACGGTCGTTGTTCTTGTCGGCGGGAATGTCCTCGTGCTCAATGCCGGTCGAGGCGGCGTGGATCCCAGCCTTGCCGAGCATCGCCGTCGAGATGAGAGTCCGCAGGACCGACATCGTCATCCACTCGGCGGCCTTGTCCGACACCTGGCGCTTCCCGGTGAGGATCAGGCTGGACAGCGGAACCGTGGTCTCGTCGAGCGGCACCTTCAGCGATTCCATCAGCTTGCGCGTCACTGTGGTGCCGAAGTCGCGACCGTCCATGGACATGGCCAGGGACTTGTCGACCGGAACGCCCTTGAGGTTGCGGTCATGGAAGATCTGTCGGGCGGCCATGACGCTGATCCCGTGGAAGATCTCGATGGAGAGCTTCATCTCGCCGAAGTCGAAGTCCTCCAAGCCGTACGCCGCAGGGTTCTTCCGGATCCGGTGCAGTGCCGTGACCTGGGTTTCGGCGTCGAGGGCGATGAGGCCGTCACGGATCGGCAGGTACCAGGTGCCGTTCTCGTCCGGCCCCAGAGGGCGCGGGGACCAGAGGGTGATCTGCGGGACCGACCAGGCACTGTCGAAGTCCCCCCGCAAGCCGGCCGCGATGTAGTCCGCGTACTCGCCGACGTTCTTCGCCTTCTTGCTGGCTGCAGTGCCGATGGGCCGCTGCACCTCGGCGCGCATGCGGGCGTAGGGGTCGACCTCGTAGCCGGCCTTCGCGGCGCGCTTGGCGTCCTCCTCGACCTTCGCCGGGTCGTTGACGAGGTGGAGCAGGTTCTCCGCGTCGATGACGGCGTTCGCCATGACTCCCTCGCGAACGACCAAGAGCTTGATGGGGAAGCCGGTGGTGACCGGCTTCGTGAACGTGGCTATGGACACACTCTCTCCCTCGGCGGCGCGCGTCTCTTTGACGCTGCGTCATGTGTACCGGGAAGTTATCCAATGACACATCAACGGTCAACTGCGGTAGGAGAGTCGCCACTTCCTGACTGTCCGCAGCTGGAGACATGCCTTCTGCGGTGTGGAGGATCCCTCGGTTCAGGCAACTGCGGACGACAGTTCCATGCCAAGCTTCCGTCCGCGGAAACAACCCGGGCTGTGGTGCCTGGCGTGCACCACGACCCCTTCTCCTCTGCCCCACCCGAGTCCTGTACGTCGGATGAGAGGCTCCCGGCAGCAACTTGCGGTTCGGCGGCGAGGGCCTTGGTCTTGAGTTCGGCGCACCCCTGAACTGGGACGCCCATCGGCACTCGCGAGGCGTCGAACGTGATTGGCAGGCCAAGTCGGCGACGCGCTATGGCGAGTCCGGTCGGTACGTGGGGGGAGTGGGTTCGAGGGATGACGACCGGGGCTGTATGGGGAGCGCTGGGGCGTACTGGCCTGCTGTGCCGCCACGCCGACCGCACGGCTGCGGGCGTCCCTGGCCGAGATCGCCGAGCGGCAGCGCATGCCCGGCTGAGCGACAGTCTCGAGGTGCTACGGCAACTCGTCTACGCCCTCCGCCAGGTCCACGCGATCGTCCCGGCCCCGTACTGGCCCAGGTCACCGCCCAGGTCGCGGCCGACCACTCCCATGAGCTCCTGCACAGCGGCGTCGAGCGGCTGCTGTAGGGGCTCTACCCGCCGCGCATCCGGTGGCGGGCACCCGTACTCGAGGTCGACCTGATGCCAGGACTGGAGGGCGACGTCCACCTCGGTGGCCGGGGCCTGCTGCTCGTGCCCTCCGTGTTCGCCACCCAGGCACCTGCGGTGAACACGGACGCCGAACCCCAGCCCATCCTGACCCACCCCGCCCGCCGCGACGAGACGCTCACCCCCCTGACCCTCACGACCCCGACCGCGGCCGACGGCACACCGGCACCACTGATCGCGCTGCTGGGCCGCACCCGCGCCGCCGGGCTGCGCGTCATCGTCCAACGCCCCGGCTGCACGACCGGCGAGATCGCCACAGCCCTGGCAATCGGCCCCTCCAGCGCCAGCCAGCACGCCACCGTGCTGCGCGAGACCAGCCTGATCACCGCACTCCGCCACCACAACACCGCCCTCCATACGCCCACCGTCGCCGGACTCGCACTGCTCGGCCGCACGTAGTCCGACACCGTCGCCCTGGGGTGGCTCTGTTCACGAATCCTTGTTCTGGACAAGATCACCGAGGCGACGGTCAAAACGGCGGCGTCTCCGCGCACCCCCGTCGTCCACGGCCTTCATGCGCCCCTGCCGGTCCGTCCGCAGGCGCCGCTCCTCCTCCCGCTGCGCCGCCACACCGGGGAGGACCGCGCATCGCCTCGGCGAAGCGTGCCGGACCAGCAGTCCGGCCAGGGCGTCGCGGCCGGCGTGCCGGGCAGCGGGCGGAGGCGGGATGGCGTCCGTCATGGCGGTGTAAGGGTCCGGCTGACCCCCGCGGGTGCGGGGAGGAGGCTTTCCGACCTGCGGCGTAGCGCGGCCTTTGCTGTTTCTTGGCCGTGCTGGATCGCCGGCGAGATGGCGGATTTGGCGAGCTGTTGTGGTGTCAAGGAACGGGCCCCATGGTGCCATGCCGCCCGGCAAGGTGGGTGGTGGGCGGACGCTGGCCTCCAGGCGGGTTGTCTGGCCGCCATCTGCTTGCGCTGGGAGGTGTTCCGGCAGGCCGCGTGGGCCGTTACGTGGGCGGGTCGGGTTTGAAGGTGTGGGTGCGGTGCCAGTGGAAGTGGGGCTCGCGTTCCTGGGTCCACCAGCACGGTGCGATCGGTGAGGTGCTGCTGGATGTGTTCGTGGACGCTGGGCATGGTGTGGGCGAGGGGGCTGACCTGGATGCGGCCGGTGTCGGTGACGGTGATGTAGCCGCGTTCGTAGAGGCTGTCGCAGCCGAGGCTGCAGGCGAGCATGGCGATGTTCGCGAAGTCGCGTTTCTCGTCGTCGGTGCAGACGGCGCGTTTCTTGATGTGGGCGGCTGTCAGGAAGGTCGCCGGCAGGGCGCGGCCGCACAGGGTGAGGTACCCCGCATCGGAGGACGAGCGAATTCCATGCGACACGGCGGCGTGTTTCATGGACGATGGCGGCTGGCGGTGAGCAGGACGATGGCTGGTGAACGGGGTGACGATGGCGGGAATGTCGCTGGAAGCGCTGGACGCCGTGGTGTGGGAGGGGCTCGAGACGGGGCACCCGACGGACCCGGTCGAGGTGATACCGCGGACGTTGCGTCAGCTCGCTCTCGCGGGTGCGGAGGCGACGGAGGAGGACTGCTACCCGCTGTACTCCTTGGTCACGAGGGAGGGAGAGACCCCGTCCGCGGCGGCGGTCGCGTTGCCGTTCGTGGTCGCGCTCGCCACCGACCCGGCCATGGGCGCGCGGGTGCCCCTCGTCGAGCTGCTGGTGGCCCTGCACGCGCCGGCCCTGGCCGACGAGGACTGGACGGGAGCGTGCGTGCTGCTGGCCGATCCGGCGCCGGCGGTGCGGCGGGCGGCGATACCCCTGGCGGGCGGGGTCCAGCGGCTACTGGAACGGTGGCGGGTGGAGACGGACCCGGCGGTACGCCTCCCGCTCCTGCTCGCCCTCGGCGAGGCGGCAGCCGGGGAGGCTGGGACGGGCGGGACGGGCGGGACGGGCGGGACGGGCGGGACCGGAGGCGTCGTCGACGACGCGCGGGCGCTCCTCGCGCAGGTGCTGGAGGGGGACGACCCGGTGCTGTGGGTCGCGGCCGTGCACGCTGGGGCGGAACTCGACCGGGACCTCCCGGTCCGCCGGATGGACCGGCTGATCGAGGTCTTCTCCGATCCCGCGCTGCGGCCACGGTTCGAGGAGGTCTGGTTCACTCCGGCCGTCGAGGGGCCCTGGACCCGCGAGGACCTGGTCCGCTCGACGGCGTGGCTTCTCGCGCACGACCCCGACGCCGAACTCCGCTTCGCCGTCCGCCTGGTCGAGACGGCGGACCGCATCGGGGACGCCGCACTGTGCCGGGAGGCGCTGGACGTGGCGTGGCGGCTCCTGACCGAACGGCGTTCCGTGGAAGCGGCCCTGCTGCCGTCGGCGGGCGCTCTGCTGACCAGTCCGGACGCCGCCGTACGGCTTCGAGCCGCGAACATCCTCGCGGTGCTGGGCCCGGCCGCGGCCGAGTACGCGGACCGGCTCGCCGAACTGCTCGACGACGACGGGGCCGACGACTACCTCGACGGAACGGTCGGCGAGATCGCCCGCTGGGCCCTGACCCGGATCGGTGACCCGCGCGCCCTACCGGGCCTGATCGAACAGCTCCGCGCGCAGGAGGAGGAGCAGGGCCGCGGCTACTGCCTGGCCGACCCGAGGCGCCCGGAGGTCACGGACGTCCTGGTCCCGCTGCGGGCCCACGCGGACGTCCTGCTGCCCGCGATACGGGAGGCGATCCGGCAGGGCGGGGCCCGGGGCGGTGCGACCCGCCCGTTCCTCGCGGTGCTGGAGGCATGGGGCGAGGACGCGCTGCCGGCCCTGCCCGACCTCCTGCCGCTGCTCGCGGACACCTGGACCTCCGTCTACGTTCTCCACATCCTGCAGGCCCTCGGGCCGGCCGCCGCCTCGGCCGCACCGGCGCTGCGGACCTGCGAGGTCCTGGACTACCCCGGCAACCACGCGCTGGTGGCCTCGGTCGCCACGCGCATCGGTGGGGACCGTGCAGCGGTCCTGCGGCTGGTCGGCGATGCGGTCATGACGGCGGAGGAACCCCTGTACGGGCCGATCGGCGCCCTGGCCGACTTCGGTTCCGAGGCGGCCCCGTACGCGGACCGGGTCCGGTACGTCATGGAGAACAGCACCCACTGGCCGCGCCTCAACGCCGCTGCCACGCTCTGGTCGATCACGGGCCAGGTCGAACCGACCATGCGGGTCCTGGAGGAGTTCGTGCTGCCGGTCGCCGACGGCGGCGACGGCTTCGGGAACTTCCGGGAAGCACTCCAGGCGCTGATCCGGATGGGCGAGATCAGCCCTGCGATCCGGGCCGCGCTGCTGACGGTCCAACGGTCGGACCGCCGCCTGGGCGCGGAGGGGGGATACCTGATGGTCGATCATGACCGGGAGCTTCGCGCACTGGCCGAACAGGCCCTCGCCTGCCAGGCCCACTCCTGAGCGTTGCACCGGAAGCGTCCGTACCGCCTGTCCTGGACACCGGCGTAGGCCGACGGAAACGTGTCTTGCCGCTGAGGCGGGTGGGTGAGGCGGCCCGAGGCAGACGGCAGCCGACACTGATGCGCCGGGACACGAGGGGTGGAACCCGGCCAGACGTTTTGGAACTACCGGAGACGGGTCGCAGTCCGGACAAGGTCGGCGACGGCTCTGGACCGACTGTGCGGCGGCCAGGCGATCACGGTGGTGACTTTCGGCGCGTCCAGCACGGGCACGGCGGCGAGGTCACCGTGCAGTTGAGCTCGGCACGACTCCGGTGAGACCGCGCAGGCACGGCCGAGCGCGACGAGCTGCAACAACTGCGCGTGGTCGCGGACCTGCGGGCCGGGGCCGGGCGGGTAGGTGCCGTCGGGGTCGGGCCAGCGTGGCAGGGGCAGACCGGGCAGCCCGGTGATGTCGGCCATGAGCACATGGGTCCGGACGGTGAGCGGATGCCCGGCCGGCAGGACCACGACCTGGCCCTCCGTGCTGAGTTCTTCGGTGTGGAACCCGGCCGTCGAGTCGAACGGCCGGTGCAGTAGCGCCACGTCGGCCCGGCCCTCGCGCAGAAATCGTTCCTGCTCGGCCGGGCCGCACAGGATGACGTCGACGGGGACCGCGCCGGGTTCGGCGGCGTAGGCGTCCAGCAGTTTCGCCAGCAGTTCGCGGGACGCGCTGGCCTTCGTGACCAGGACCAGGCCGGGACGGCCGGTCGAGGAAAGGGCGGCGCGGCGGGTCCGGCGCTCGGCCGCTTCGACCGCGTCGAGGGCCGCCCGGCCCTCGGCCAGCAGCACCGAGCCGGCTTCGGTCAGCGTGACGGTGCGGCCGGTCCGATCCAGTAGGGCTGCCCCGAGTCGGCGTTCGAGCTGCTGGATCGCCCGTGACAGAGGCGGCTGTGCGATCCCGAGCCGCTGCGCGGCGCGCCCGAAGTGCAACTCTTCGGCGACAGCGACGAAGTAGCGCAGTTCCCTGGTCTCCATCCGGCCACGGTACTCCGGATCGATACCTGGAAGGTATCGTCGCCCACCCAATCGGTCTTGGACCCCCGCCGGGGTCCGAGAGCAGCATGGTCCCCATGAGCGAACGAACGATTGCGCTGGTCACCGGCGCGAACAAGGGAATCGGCTACGAGATCGCCGCAGGCCTGGGCGCCCTCGGCTGGAGCGTCGGCGTCGGCGCCCGCGACGATCAGCGTCGCAAGGCCGCGGTGGAGAGACTGCGCGCGGCCGGCGTCGACGCGTTCGGCGTACCGCTGGACGTGACCGACGACGCGAGCGCGACAGCCGCCGCACGGCTGATCGAGGAACAGGCCGGGCGCCTCGACGTGCTCGTCAACAACGCCGCCATCACAGGCGGCACGCCCCAGGAGCCCACCCGCGTCGACCCCGCCACCATCCGCACGGTCGTGGAGACCAACGTCATCGGCGTCATCCGCGTCACCAACGCGATGATGCCGCTGCTGCGCCGCTCCGCCTCACCGCGGATCGTGAACATGTCCAGCAGTGTCGGCTCCCTCACCCGGCAGTCAGGGACCGCTGGTGAGCTGACCACAGGTCCAGTGGCCGTGGCGTACTCGCCGTCGAAGACGTTCCTGAATGCCGTCACCGTCCAGTACGCCCGGGAGCTGAGCGGCACGAACATCCTGATCAACGCCGGCTGCCCCGGCTACGTCGCGACGGACCTCAACGGCTTCCGGGGCGTGCGCACCCCCGAACAGGGCGCGGCCATCGCCATCAAACTCGCGACCCTGCCCGACGACGGCCCGACGGGCCAGTTCTTCGAGGACGCCGGCGTAGTGCCCTGGTGAAGTGCACGGCGGCCATCACCCGCGCCGATGCTCGGGTGCTTGGGGCAACGCTCCGCACCGCTACTGGTTCCACACTGGGCTCACCTCCTCCCACGGGCGCGGGGAGGAGCGGGCGCCGAGACGGCGCTGCGGCCCCGCCTGCGAGAGCTGACCTCCGCAGGCGGAAGGAGGACCCCCTGCCGGCCCACCGCCGGGCGGTGGTTCAGTGCGACCAGAAGGGGTCCTCGTACTTGGGAAGGATGTCGGGGCGCCCGTCGGGCAGGGTCGGCTCGGGGGCATGGGTGCCGAACGGGTCGCGGTCGCGGATGACGGGAACGGGGCCGACGGCGGCTTGGAAGGTGATGTTGCCGGCGGCGCCGACGAGCAGGCACACGTCGTATCCGGCGGGTGTGGAGGCGAACATGGCCGGCTGGCGAGGGTTGACGGCGGTGATCCGGTATCCCCGGGCCTGCCAGCCGCGTTCGGTGATGCCCAGCAGCGCGCCGTACTTGGACGGGGCGACCTTGGTCATGACGTACCGGTCGCGAGTGGCGGTGGCGTAGCCCAGGGAGTGGTCGTCCGGGCCCGCGGTCCGTTCGGTGGACCACGGCCGTCCGTCCCGGTACCTCAGCGGGGGACGGATGGCGGACATCGCCTCGTCGAGGAGCGCGTCGAGTGCGTGGACGGCCTGTTCGGGGGTCATGGGGATGGGGAGGCTTTCGGAACGAGGAGACGGAGAACGGTCCCGCGGGGGCGCGGCGGTCAGACCGACCAGTACGGGTCGTCGTACTTGGGCAGGACGTCCGGGTTGCCGTTGGCCATGACCGGGTCTGGAGTGGGGGTGCCGAACAGGTCCCGGCCTTCGGGTACCGGGACGGGGCTGACGGTGGCTCCGATGTCGATGTTCCCGGCGGGATAGATGGTGATGCTGACGCCGTAGCCCTCCGCCGTGGTGGCGAACAAGGCCTTCAGGTTGGCGGGCCCGGTGGCGATCCGGTAGCCCTTGGCCTGCCAGGTGCCGCGCACCGCGGCCATCAGGGCGTCGTACTTGCCAGGGGCGATCTTGGTCATCACGTGGCGCTCGCGGGCGGCCGCGGCGTAGCCGAGGGAGTGCTCGTCGAGGCCTTTGGAGTACTGCACGGTGGCCTGCGGCCAGGCGTCCCAGTACCGCAGCGCCGGCTGCACGCCCGAGGTCGTCTCCGCCAGCAGGGAGTCGAGCTCCTGCAGGGCCTGGGCGGGCGGGATGAGAGGGCCGGGCGTCTTCCCCCCGCCCTGGCCGGCGCCCGCCCCGGCACCGGCGGCGCAGGCGGTAGCGCCGAGGGCGAGGACGGCGAGGGCCGCCGACAGGCGCAGGGCGGGGCGGGAACGCTGGTTCATCGGTGGTCCTGCCTTGTGACCTGGTCGTACCGTCCGGCCACGATCTGGCCGATGTTGTTGACCGATTCCAGGGTCTTCGAATCCTTCTCCGTGGGGTTGGTCATGTAGTTCGAATGGGAGTCGAATGAGAGTTCCGGCCCGTCGGCGACCGCGAAGCGGTTGGCACCGAAGTCCCCGCTGGCCGGGTCCTTACCGAACCACAGCTGGTTCTCGGGGCCGAACCAGTCGTACATCTTGTCGGCGACGTAGCCGTTGACGACGCTGCCGATCGGACCGGCGATCATGCCCCCCTGCTGCACGCCCTGGATGTCGTTGGCCACACGGCCCTTGGACGGCAGGTGGCTGACCGGGTCGTTCTCCGCGTCGCCCACCCACACGTGGCTGGGGTCGATGTGCAGCTGCGAGGCCCGCTGCGCGCCGGTGCCGGGGGAACCGACGAGGATGATGTCGTCTGCGCCGGTGCCGCCGCTCATCTGCGCGCCCAGGCCCACGGTGGTGGAGCCGTAGCTGTGGGCGAGGGCGACGAGGTGGGCGGGCGGCCCGTCGTGGGTGGCGCGCAACCCGGCCATGAACTTGTCGTAGGCGGCGCCGCCTTTGGCGGCGCGGTCGGTGCCCATCACCTCCAGGGGCCGGGTGTCGCCGTCCTGGAGTTTCTCCAGGCCCGGCGGCGGGTCGTAGCCGAGCCACACCATCGACGCGAACGTGGAGTTGGGATCGGCCTTCTGCGCGGCGTTCAGCACGTTCAGGGCTCGGTCGCCGTCCTTGCCGCCGACGTCGCTGAGCTTGGTTCCCAGCCCCGGCACGTACGCGCTGACGTTCTGCGCGGTGTCCGGGTTCCCGAAGGCCAGGATGCCGCGGCCCTGGCCCTCCTCGCTGATCCCGATCAGGAGCCTGGGGGGCTTCTGGTTCTTGTCCGTCTCCAGACGCGTGCTGATCGCGAGGAAGCCTTGGAGCTTCAGCTTCTCGTCGTCCGTCGGGTTGGGCTTCTGCTGGTACTTGGTGATGAGGTTGGCGAGGTTCAGCCGGTTGGCCCGGTCCCGGGCCACGGCCGGGATGCCGTCGCGCATGCCCAGCAGGTCGGGATGGGTTTCGATGAGCCGCTGTTGCTCGGCTGACGTCAGGCCCCTCCACCAGGAGTTGACCTCGGTGGCCGAGGCACCGGCGGGCGGGAAGCCCGCGGCCATCAGGTCGACGCCCTGCTGAGTGACGGCCTTCAGGTCCGCGGCCGCCTTGTCCGTCTCCAGTCCCGTGCCGTTGCGGGCGCGTTCGGTCAGGGCGTCCAGGAGCCCCGCGATCTTCTGATCGGCGTTGCCGGCCTCGGTGACGGCGCCGGATATCCGGTTCGCCAGCGCCTTCGCCTGCTCGGGGATGTTGTACCCCGGGTCGTTCTTCTCGGCCTTCGACGGAGCGGGCCAGGACACTGTCCCGTCATCGGCGACGGTCAGCCCCAGGTTCCCGGCCTCCTGCAACGCCACCTGCAGCTTGGACTGCGCCAGCAGGAAGCTCTCGGAGGCCTCGCGCAGGAGCCCGGAGACCGCCGACATCTCGGTGTGCGCGGCGTCCAGCCGATTGCTGGTGCGCTGCAGTGAGGCGTTGGCGGCGCCGGCGGCGTTGCCGACCCAGTTCGCGTTGAAGACGTGCTTGAGGACCTCGTGCTGCATGTTCTGCACATGCTTGCCGAAGTTGGTGGAGAGGGTGTCGTAGGCGGTGGCCGCCGGCGCCAGGCCGGACAGGTCGGTGTCGCGCAGCTGGGCGAGGGTGACCATCAGCTCGTCCCCTGCGGGAACAGGCCGTACGGCTTCAGATTCGTGGCGCTGTTCTTGTCCGCGTTGCGGTAGTCGGTGGCCGTCTGACCCAGCTTCAGGCCGACCCCGTCGATCTCGGAGGCGAGCTTGTTCAGCAGGTCCTCCCACGCCGCGGTGCAGTTGTGCAGCGAGGCGCCGACCTGCCAGCCCGACAGGGCGGCGACGGCCGTGTCGGAGGGCTGATGGATCGCCTTGAGCTCGCCGGGCATCGCCTCACCGCTTTCCTTGGCGGCCTTGGCCGCCAGGTCCAGGTCCGCGGGATTGACCCCGAACGTCGGTCCGAGCGGCGGCGCGGCGGAGGGGGCGGCGTAGGGCCCTCCCGGCCCGTCCGAGCCTGAGTACGCGTTCATGGACTACGGTCCCCCCTGTCAGCCGGCCTGCGCCCGCCCATGGATCGGCGTTGTCGTGGCCGCACTGCGGTGCACATGACCGCACGTCCAAGCGAGTCATTCGTACAGGTGAACGTAGCAGACCGCGATCATGACCGATCCGCGCGGACCGCCACCGACGAGCAGGACCGCGCTGCTCGGCGGCGTGCGACAGCGGGCGGCCGACTCCAAGGCGCGGGCAGGGGCGGCCCGAACGCGGGGTACGGCCGGCCGCCGCAGGTGCGGGGCGAACGCGCCAAAGGCCCGCGTCTACGGCTCCTGCCATGCCCGCAGGCACGACGATCGCGCCGGGTCCGCCTCAAGACGATCCGCTGCGCTTCCCATGGCAGCCCTCGTGGCCGGCAGGAAGCCCGTGCGGTGGCGGCCGGGTTCCACCCGTGCGGACACTCGACGAGGCGTCCGCGGCGTACGTGTTCGGCAGTGGGCCCGGGTGCGCAGCCGTCGCCGCTCACGGCGCTGCCGGCGCGCGCCCCGACCATGGCCGAATATCGGCGCAAATCAGGCCGGTTATGCCGCGATGGTGATCATTTAGGAGTACATGGCGAAAGTACTGAATATTCCCCTGACCTGCCGTCAGGTGTAAGATGCTGAACCCGCGGCTACGTGCCGGGAGCAATATCAATGGGGGCAGGCATGGCTCGTGGATGGGAAGCCGATCCTTCCGCTTCGCTCGAGAAGCGTCTGGGGAAATCCGCGAAAGAACTCGGGACGTCCGAAGGCCGGGACGAATGCCCGGACATCTGGCAGCTCTCGAACGGCGATATCGCCGTGATCGGCCGCGACCTCACCGAGGACTACAGCGGCCGCCTCCCCGACGGTGTCGTCCTGGGCCCGGGCGAGCGGCTCGTCGTCATTCCCGGCCTCATGCTGAGCACGGCGAAAGCGGACATCGCGGATGCCTGATCGGCGGGTCCCCGAGCTGCGGTCCGAGTGGGGCGAGATCCTCGCCCGGCAGGACTACAAGCGCGACTTCCGCGAGCGGGACGCGCGGGTCCGCGGTCGGGACTCCTGGAAGCTGGAGCGGCGCCAGCACTTCGAGGAGCAGGGAAGTGCCAGCTGGGAAGCGGTGCGCAGGGGTGACTGGACCGAGGCGCTGCGCCTGCTCGAGGGCCGGCGCGCGGCGCTGCTCGAGATGGGGCGGGAGGACGAGGAGCGCCGGTCGTTCTTCCACCGCGTCCGAGTGGTCCAGAAGCCGCTGACGGCCTACGTGCAGTGGGAGCTGCACTCGCTGCGGATCCGCGCCGAATGCGGCGAGCGGATCCGCATCGTCGGCGCCGAGGCACTCGCCGATTCCGGGGACGAGGAATTCGGTCCGCTGCCGGAAATCGTCATTCTCGGCGGCCGCACGCTCTATCAGGTCCTGTATTCGGAAACAGGGGTTCCAGTCGGCGCGGTCCGCTACACCGATCCCGATCTCGTCCTCCGCTGGGAGGACTACATCAAGGATCTCTACCGCACCGGCGAGGACGTGCCGACCTACTTCGACAGCGAAGTGGCACACCTCCCTCCGCCCACACAGAATCGGAGTACCGTGGCAGACGGGAACGATGGGAACACCGACGGCCCCGGACGCACGCATTCCGCCGTGTCCGGGTCGTCGACCCACGACCTCGTCCAGGCACGGGACATCAGCGGCGGAATCCATTTCCACCGCGCAGCCGGCCACGACAGCCCCGCCCCGAAGCCCCGCCAGCTGCCCGCCGACGTCCGCGGCTTCGTCAACCGCGTCGACGAACTCCGCGCACTGGACACCGCCCTCACCGGCGAAGCCGCAGACCGTCCCCCAGCCGCCGTCATCGTCATCGCCGGAACCGCAGGCGCCGGCAAGACCTCCCTCGCCCTGCACTGGGCCCACCGGGCCCGCGACCGCTTCCCCGACGGACAGCTCTACGTCAACCTCCGCGGCTACGACCCCGGACGCCCCGTCACCGCCCAGGAAGCCCTCCACCGCTTCCTCACCTCCCTCGGCGTCCCCGCCCCCTCCGTCCCCACCGACCCCGACGCGGCCGCCGCCCTCTACCGCTCCCTCCTCGCCGACCGCCGCGTCCTCGTCATCCTCGACAACGCAGCCACCGCGAGCCAGGTCCGCCCCCTGCTACCAGGCAGCGCCGGCAGCCTCGTCCTCGTCACCAGCCGCAGCCGCCTGTCCGGCCTCGCCGTCCGCGACGGCGCCCGCCGCCTCACCCTCGGCACCCTCCCCGAACCCGAAGCCGTCGCCCTGCTGCGCGCCGTCACGGCCGACCACCGCCCACAGGACGACCCGGACCAGCTCACCGAACTCGCCCGCCTCTGCGCCCAGCTGCCCCTCGCCCTGCGCATCGCGGCCGAACGCGCCGCCAGCATGCCCCACATGGGCCTCGACGACCTGATCGCCGACCTGCGCGACGAATCCGCACTCTGGGACGCCCTCAGCGTCGGCGAGGACGAGGACTCCGACGCCGTCCGCACCGTCTTCGCCTGGTCCTACCGCGCCCTACCCGACCAGGTCGCCCGCCTCTTCCGCCTCCTCGGCCTCCACCCCGGCCCCGACTTCGGACTCCACGCCGCGGCCGCCCTCGCCCGCCTCACCCCCAACCGCACCCGCCAACTCCTCGACTCCCTCGTCGGCGCCCACCTCGTCGAACAGAGCGCACCGGACCGCTACCAGTTCCACGACCTCCTGCGCGCCTACGCCACCGACCAGGCCCAGCGCGAGGACACTCCCGCCGAGCGCCAGGCAGCCCTGCACCGCGTCCTCGACTGGTACCTGCACACCGCCGACGCCGCCCAGCAGTGGCTGCGCCCGGCCGAGGCCCGTCTGCCGCTCGACCCGCCGGCGGACGCAGTCCAGCCGGCCGCCTTCGCCGACTACAACGCCGCCGTGGACTGGGCCGAACGCGAACGCGCCAACCTCCTCCACGCCGTCCACACCGCCTCCGCCGCGGGCGAGGACCGACGCACATGGCAGCTGGCCGCCGTCCTCTGGAACGCCCAGGCCCCCTCCGCACCCGGCACCGACTGGCCCCCGGCAGGCCGCGCCGGCCTCACAGCCGCGCAACACCTCGGCGACGACCGCGCACGGGCCCTGCTGCTCACCGACCTCGGCATGGCGTCCACCCGCACCAGCGCCCTCGACGACAGCCTGGAACACCACCGTGCGGCGCTCGCGCTCTGGCGCGGCCTCGGTGACCGGCTCAACGAGGCGCACTCCCTCAACCTGATCGGCCTGGTCCACCTGCATCGCAGACAACTCGCCGACGCCGCACACCACTTCGAGCAGGCATTCGCCGCGTTCCGGCTCCAGAACGAGGCACAGTGGCAGGCCACCACCCTCGCCAACCTCGCCGGCACTCACTACCGCGCCGGCCGCCTGCCCGAGGCCGCGGCCGCCGTCGACGAGGCGCTGACCGCCCACCGCGCCCTGAAGAACCAGCGCGGTGAGGGCAATGCCCTGCGCCTGCTGAGCGACATCCGCCGCGAGGACGGCGACCCGGCCGGCGCGCTCGCCGCCGCCCAGGCCGCCCTCGACATCGCCCTCAGCCTGCGGGACCACCGGCTCGAAGGCTTCTGGCTCCTCACCCTCGGCGACGCCCAACGCGCCGACGGACAGCACACCGACGCCCTCGAGTCCTACCAGCGCGCCGCCGTCCTCCACCGCCGCCTCGGCGACCGCAGCCGCGAAGCCCAGGCCTGGCACGGCGCGGGCGAGGCCTACCGCCACCTGGACCGCCCCGCCGAAGCCGCCGCCCTCCTCCGCCGGGCCGCCGCCGCCCACCACGACCTCGGCGACCCCTGGCACGAAGCCCTGTCCCTTGAGGCCCTGGCCGCAGCCTTGGTCTCCGACGACCCGCCAGCGGCGCGACGGCACCGGGAGGACGCACTCGCCCTCCTGACCGGCTACGACGACCCGCGAGCGGCAGCGACACGAGACCGGATCGCGCGGCAACTGGAGACGGGCTGACCGTCAGGCGCACTGGCCGAGCTCAGTGCCGAAGCGGTTTCGCCCGCTGGCGTAGGCAGTAGCTGGTCAGTGCTTCGGGAACCACCTGGACCGCAGCGTGCTCGATGCTCACGAGGAGCGACAGCACTCGCACTCGCCAATAGCGGTTGCCGGTATCACGAGCTATTGGGTTCCAGCGGTGCAGATGGCTGAGATCGGTGGCCCAGGCGACGACGTCGAGCTCGCCGAATCGGCCCGCGGTGGCGTCGGTGATGGGTCGCGTACCGATGAGTCACAGGTGACGGTCCTCCTGCGACTTCGAACTGACCGGCCGTCGGCTTCGCCCGATCTGACTGTTCGCCGAACTATCCCGCCCATCACGGCCCGGGGTGTGGTGGTCGCCACCACCAGCCGTCGAAGCAGACATACGTACGTGCAACCAGCAGTCAAATGACTGACGCACACGTGCACCGCATAGAGAACAGTTGCATCACTGCGCGAGCAGAAACGCCGGAACGAAATCTTGGAGTCATGCATGAAGTTCCTGTCGGGCAAGCTGCCGAAGACGGCCGCCACCCTCGGCCTCGCCGTGGCCGCGCTGACCGCCGTGTCGGCCACCCCGGCCTCGGCGAGCACGGCCGCCACCGCGGGCTGCACCCGCGCCCTGCGCTTCTACGACGTCCAGGTCCAGGTGGACAACTGCTCGGACGGCTGGGTATGGATGTACACCGGCACCCGCTTCCGCGGAGCCACCGCCTACGCGAAGACCGCCTCCGGCCAGGTACGGGAGCTGCAACTGGGGAAGAACCAGGCCAGCGCGGTGAAGTACGGCGAGCGGATCACGAGCATCCACGTCTGCGGAAACGACACCGTCGGCTGGTTCCCCCCGATCCCGTTCCGGCGGTGCTCGACGGAAGTCGGCCTGTGAGGACCTCCCCGTGATGACGCCGAAGCGGTCCGTCCAGGGCATGGGCGGACCGCTTCCGCATCCCTCTCATGCGAGATGGAGATGGCCGCCTCCACGGCTGCGGCCGTCGGCCATACACCAGCGCACCTGGCGGCGCGAAGTCCAGCAGGTCCTTCCGCACGGCGACGGTTTCGTCCGCCGCAGCGCAGGAGGCGGTTGATCCCGCTGGTGCGGGGAGGCCACCGCCGTGCGGTCGGCCAGGAACCATCCCTACTTGCTTTCCGGCGGGTTCGGTGACGGGGTCGGTAGCCCGGTCGGCTGGGCCTTTGGGCCGCCGATTCCACCGCTTCCGTCGGACGCCGGGTCCTGGCCGTCGTCGCTCGTGGTCTCCTCCGCCTCCTCGGCTGCCGGGATGTCGTCTGGGAGCGGCATGACGGGGTGCATCGGCACCCGGGTCGGGCCGCGGGTCCCACGGCCGCGTTGGGCGCGCCACCGGCCCTGGTCGTCTGGCGGGATCGTGCCGCTCATAACGTCCTCCTCTTGCTGCGGGACCCGTCATCGGGGCGCGGGTGCTCCGAAGGCGTGGGCCTTTCAGGGCTGGACGGCGGGCGGTTGGCCCCCGCAGGTGCGGGGAGGAGGGCCCGATCGACCGCTCGTACGCCAGTGCCGAGGGTTGACCCCCGCAGGTGCGGGGAGGAGGAGGTATCCGGCGCGCTGGAGCAGGGTGACGAGGGTTGACCCCCGCAGGTGCGGGGAGGAGGCTTCCTGACCTGCGACGTAGCAGCGGCTTTGCCATTTCTTGACTGATGGAATGTCGGCTTGGCGGGTGCTACGGGTGGCCAAATGTGTCATCGCTGACACCGTTGAGCTGTTGAGGAGTCAAGGACCAACTGACATCGTGCCACGCGCACCCGACAGCGTCCTCGGGCGGATCGTTTCCGATTCCAGCGCGGTAAGCAGGAGAGCTGCGGGTCCCCTTGACCCTCAAGGCCTCGAAGAGCCGTGGGTGTCCCACCCCACCATCCAGGAGGGGTGGGACACCCACGGATGCGTCAGCTGCTGGTCGTCAGCAGACGGTTGGCCAGGGCGTCGGCGAGGCGGTAGGCCTCGTCGGCCGAGAGGGTGCGGCAGATGGCGTCTGCCAGTTCCTCGACGTTGTGCCAGTCGACGTTTCCGAGGCCCGCCTGCGGGGCGGCGGCTGCCGGCTTCTCGCGCTGCTCCGGCATCGGGAGCGGCTCGGAATTTTCCGCGGAAAATCGGTCGGGGCTCGAAGCGGGTTCAGTGCTCGCGGACGGAGCTTGCGGGGCGGCGGACTCCGGCCGGGGTGCCGCGGGAGCCACCGGCTCCGCCGCCTCGGCGACCGCCTCGGCGACCGGCTGGGCAGCGGGCGCAGGTGTGAGCACCGGCTGTGGAGCCGGCGCAGCAGGAGCCACGTCGGCGGGGGCTGCCTTGGCCGCGGCCTTCGCCTCCAGTCTCGCCGCCCGCTTCGCCGTCACCGCGTCGGCGTCGGCTTGGAGTAGCTGCTCCAGCTCCGCCGTCTGCTCGGCCAGGGACATCTCCTCGATGCCCTTCACCGAACCCAGACGGCGGGCGACGTTGATGGAGACGCCCTCCTCGCCGCGCGCCTTGGCCCGCACCTGGCGCTGTAGCTCAGGGTGGAGCTTCAGCAGGTTCTTGCGGTGCGAGATCCAGCTCTGGGACCAGCCCTCCGCCTCGGCGGCCTCCTTGGCGGTCGCGTACTGCGCCACGATGAGCAGGACCGCGTTGGCCTCCTCGATCGGGTCGAAGTCCTTGCGCGCCATGTTCTCGTCGAGCGCCGCCCGCAGCAGGGTCGCCTTGGACTCGGCCACCGAGTCGTCGACGACGACCAGCAGCTGCTCGCGCCCGTACAGCTGAGCGGCGGCCCGACGGCGGTTGCCGTTGACGACGACCACGTCGTCCGGGCCCGCGCCCAGCGTCTGCCGGTCCTCGGGCCACAGCCGGAGGTAGGCGGCCGGGGTGACGGCGAGGCAGCTCTGCAACTGGCGGTCCTTGATGCTCGCCAGGTCGGAGAGGTCGCCCAGTTCGTCGCGCGGGTTGCGCGGGTTGGGCAGGCAGTTGGCGGTGGGGATCCACCGGGCCGGGGCGTCCTTGGCACTGTCCACACCCGGGGCGTCGACGACCGGGTCGGCGGCCATCGAGGCGAAGGAGACGCGACGGCCTGCCATCAGCGACCCCCGTAACCGAGCTCGAGGGACAGCCGGAAGAAGTCCTCGCGGGCCCGGTAGGCGGTTCCGCTCTCCTTGTACTGGGTGACGACCGTCCCCTCGGCCACCGCTCGGGAGTGGATCTTGTACCGGCGCAGGACGGTCTTGGCGCGCGGCCATCCCCTCGCGGCGATGTACGCCTCGGTGTCCTCGAGGTCGGCACGGCCGTCCCGGGGGTCCCAGTTGTTGACGACGACCCGGTACGGGATGTTCATCGGCTCGATGACCTTCTGAATGGTCCGCGCCGTGGGGTCGAAGCACAGCGGCTCGGTGATCATCGGGACCAGGACGTCGTCCGCGATCTCCAGTGCCCGGCGCAGGATCTCCTCGTCGGCCAGGGTGCCCGGCGTGTCGATGAAGATGTGCTCGTACTCGTCCTTCGCGCCGAGGACGTCGAAAGTGCACGCCGCCAGGTTGACCGTGGTGGTGGTCTTGCCGACGCCGCCCTTCTGGTTGGCGATCACGTGGATCTTCGCGCCGGTCTTCTTGAGGTGGACCAGCTGATCGGCCTGGTCGTGCGCCGCCATGAAATCGAAGGGCAGGTTGTCCCCCACCCGCTCGGCCCAGACGACCGCGGACCCCTGGGGGTCGGTGGACACGACAAGCACAGATGGCTTCATGATGTTCCGTTCTCTCCGTGGGCTTCCCGGGCGGTTCGCCCGGTACTGCGGATGCCCGCCGCTCAAAGCCGTGGGCGGCGGACTGGGACAGCATTCCAGATGATCGACTCGGAGCCTGACGCGACCCGCGTGTGTTGGAGCACGACTGGCGCCCCCACGCGCCTGGTTTTCCGGAGAAACGCTGCTGTTCGTCTGGCGGGCTTCCTGAATTTTCGGTTTCCGGTGTGTGGCGATGCCTGGGCTGCAGAGGGGGGAATGGATGCTCGAGAACCGCTGGCTCGCGATTGTGATTGGACGGTATGGCGTTCGCGAAGTCACTTGATTCCCAATGGATGCGGAGTTGTGAGGGTTCGGGACTTGAGGTGTTCGATGCCCGGAGGCCGGGGCGCATGGCACTATGTCCCAGTGTTGTCTGACGGCCCAATAGGCTGGTGTGGGCTGGCTGATCGCGTTTGGCCCGGCAGACATGGTCAAGAAGTTGCAAAGGCGTTACATCGCTGCACGTCGGGAAGTGTCCTCCCCGCACCCGCGGGGTCAGCCGGACGCCGGCCGACGTCACCTGGTCGAGCCCCGACGTCCTCCCCGCACCCGCGGGGTCAGCCGCCTGACATGAAGTCGCTGATTAGGTTCGCCGCGAGGGTCAGCCGTCGGACACCGAGGTGATGGTGCCGGCCCGCGGTTCCCCGCATCCGCAGGGGTCAGCCGTGCGGTTACTCCGGTTCCGCCGCAGACGGCATATCCTCCCCGCACTTGTGGGGGTCGGCCGGAGGATGCGGGCATCACGGCCGCCACCTGGAGGCCCTCCCCGCACCCTCTGTGGGGGTCAGCTGCCGGCCCCAGTCGGATCGGCGGCGGCGTCACCACTTGCGCGGGGCCGAAGACGAATCCGTTGTCGAAGGTCAGGTGGCCCTCGGGCGTCGCCAAGCTGAACCAGGCGATCACCGACGTGGTCAACGCCCACGGCCAGCTGGACATGTCCCGGGCCTGGGGCGACGGCACGGCGGTGGCCGCCGACGGCACCCACATGGACACCTACCTGAACAACCTGGTCGCCGGGACCTCGATCCGCTACGGCCGGCCCGGCGGCATCGCCTACCACCACGTCGCCGACACCTACATCCCGCTGTTCACCCACTTCATCCCCTGCGGCGTGTGGGAGGCGGTGTACATCATCGAGGGGCTGCTGAAGAACGAGTCCGAGATCCAGCCGGCCACGATCCACGCGGACACGCAGGGCCAGAGCTACCCGGTGTTCAGCCTGGCCCACCTGCTGGGGTTCGAGCTGATGCCGAGGATCAGGAACTGGAAAGACCTGGTGTTCTTCCGGCCCACCCGGCAGACCTCCTACGTCCACATCGACGCGCTGTTCGGCGAGGCGGGGCGCAACGTCATCGACTGGGACCTCATCGAGCAGCACTTCAAGGACCTGATGCCGGGTCGCACTGTCGGTGCGCGAGGGCACCGTGTCCTCGGTGCTGCTGCTGCGGCGCCTGCGCTCCGGGTCGCGCAAGAACGCCCACTACGCGGCGTTCCGCGAGGTGGGCCGGGTGATCCGCACCATCCAGCTGCTGCGCTACCTCACCGACCCGCAGATGCGCCGGCGGGTGACGGCCGCGACCAACAAGGAGGCGTTCAACGGCTTCTCCGAGTGGGTGCGCTTCGGCAACTGGGGCGTCATCGCCGACAACGACCCCGTCGAGCAGGAGAGGGCGGTCAAGTTCAACGCTCTGCTCAGCAACTGCCTGATCTTCCACAACACCCTGGACATCGCCCAGGCGGTGCGCGAGCTGCAGGCCGAGGGCTGGAAGGTCGAGCCCGAGGACCTGGCGGAGGTCTCGCCCTACCTGACCGAGAAGATCATGCGGTTCGGCGAGTACTCCACCCACGAGCTCGACCTGGCGCCGGAGGCGTACGAGCAGCACCCGGATGTCGACTTCGCCAAGCTCGGCCCGCAGGACCAGGTCGGCGCCGAGCAGTAGCCGCACGTGCTTCGGGGCGGGGTCGACGCCGCGGCGTGCGGCTTCGACCACCCCGGCGCTCCCGGCTACGGCCGGGCGAGCAGAGCCGGGCCTACACCGAGCCAGCGGCCGACGTCGATGGTCGGCTCGGAGCGGGGACGGCCGCTCATGGACCAGGCGGTCGATGAGCCGGCGCAGGCCGTCCCGCTCGGTCTCGGGCGCGCGCATCCGCTCCGGACATCGGCGTCGATGAGCCACAGTGGGTAGGCGCCGATCGTGATCCGGCCCCGGTGTGCTTGGTCAGGTGGCGGTTGCCGATCCGTCGGAGCAGTCGTACCCGGCGGCGAGCGCGGCGTGGTCGATCCGGTCGCCGAGCGGGTGTCCGCCGGCGGTCCAGGCGTACCAGATTCGGGCGCCGCCGTCGGGGCGGTGGAAGACGATCCACAGGAAGGTCTCGGGGGGTCGAAGTCGGCGGCGATGCCGTCGGCCACGGCCTTCTCCACAGGGGTCGGGTCGCCGGTGGGCACGAGCACCATCGGCGCGGTCACCGTCATCACGACACGCTCTCCCCGCCGGGCACGGGTTATCCGGGGCAGCCGGTCGTGATGGCGAAGGGCCCGTTGTTTGCGAAGACGAGCTTGGCGAAGTTCTTGCCGATGCGGCGGTGTCCCTCGGGGCTGGGGTGGATCGCGTCCGGCAGGGGGAACTCGTCGTGGTCGCTCTCGCCATAGAGGTCGAGTCCGTCGAGGTAGTGGAGGTTGGGGTCTTCGGCGGCCCGCTGTTTGACGGTGTCGGCCAGGACGTCGCGGACGATCGTGAGCGTCAGCCGTCCGGCGGCGGTCTCGGCCGGATCACCGGTGGCCTTGAACTTCAGGGTTCCACTGGAGAGGTCCGGCATGAGAGGTCCGGGGGTGTTCTCGTGGGTCGGACACAGGATGGGGGAGACCAGGAGCAAGGGGGTGGTGGGGTGGCCCTCGCGGATGGTGTCGAGGAAGCCGTGGATGGCGGGGGCGAAGGCGCGCAGGCGCATGGCGTCGCTGTTGACGACGTTGATGCCGAGCTTGAGGCTGATCAGATCTGCGGGGGTGTCGCGCATCGCGCGGGCGGTGAACGGGTCGACCAGTGCGCTGCCGCCGAATCCGAGGTTGATCAGCTCCACATCGCCTGCGGAGGCGGCCAGCGCGGGCCAGATGGTGCTGGGGAAGACGGCGTTGGATCCGTGGCTGATGGAGCTGCCGTGGTGCAGCCACACCCGACGCCCCTTGTCCGGGGCGGGCTCGACGGGGGCGTCGGTGCGCAGGGCGATGACCTCGGTGATCTCCGCGTGCGGGAGCCAGATCTCGATGTCCTTCTCGCCGGTGGGGAGGTCGGTGAAGTGGGCGGTGCCGACGGGGCCCGGGGTGAATTCCGCAGTCTGGGTCTGCATGTCAGTGATGGTGCGCAGGTTCCCGCCGTCCACGGTGGCCTGGGCGGTGAGGCGGCCGTCGACCAGAAGGTCGTAGATGCCGTCCGGCGGGGGCGGGAAGCCCCGGTAGACACGTTTGGTGGGCAGGGTCTCCAGGCGGATGGTGGTGGCGCTAGTACGGAAGGCCAGCCGGACACCGGAGGGCTGGGCCTCGGCCACGGCCAGCAGGTCGTCGGGGATCTGGCGGCGCGCCCAGGCAGGCAGCCGGTGCGGCAGCAGGCCGTGGGCAGTCTCTTCCACGTCGAGGTGCCCGCGCAGGAAGTCGGCGGTGACGGGGGTGGTGATCAGGTTCTGTTCGGTGCTCATTGCCTCAAACTCTTGATTCTGGGGTGCACCGGCTCCGCAATGCGGTGTCGAGGCAGTCAAGGGTCCAGGCCCAGGACTGCTGAGCGGCGACGTCCGTGTGGTCGAAAGCGCGGGCCGCCTCCAGGGAGGCATAGCCGTGGAAGACGCTGCCCAGCATGCGGACCGCGTGCGTCTGGTCCGGCTCAGCCAGGTCGTAGCCGCGCAGGATCGCCCGTGTCATCTGTGCATGCCGGACGCCGGCGCTGGCCGCGGCAGTCTGCGGGTCGAGCCGGTACCGCGCGGCTTCGTACCGGCCGGGGTGCGCCCGGGCGTAGTCCCGATAGGCGTTCGCGAAGGCTGTCAGGGCGTCCTTGCCCGCGCGCCCGGCCACGGCTTCGGCGACCCGGTCGGCGAGTTCCTCCAGTGCGAACAGCGCGATCCGGGTCTTGAGCTCGTGGGAGTTCTTCACATGCGCGTACAGGCTCGCCGGCTTCACGTCGAAACACCGGGCGAGCGCGGACAGGGTCACCTGGCCGAAACCGGCCTCATCGGCGAGTTCCGCACCAGCGAGCGTCAGCCGCTCCGGGCTCAGTCCTGCCCGAACCACAACCATCACCCACTCTCTCAGTTTGCCTATAGTCAGTATGCATCTACCTACAACCTATAGGCAAACACTGCACTCATTAAGGTTTCGCGACCCTACCGAAGGGGGTGAGCGCGACGGCAGGGCCTATGAAGCCGCACGGTCGCCCCCGCCTTGATTCGCACAAACGGTCCTTTCCGGGAGCAAGATCGGAAAGGGTCACCAGGGGTGACCCGGGCGCCCAATCGGTTCTCAGAACTCGTTCTCACCCAAGTGGTGCCGGACCCCTGTTCTGGGAATGGTTCGTGAGAGCATTTCGGGTGTGACGGGCCCTCAGGACGCCATCGAGAGCGACGCCGACGACGTCGAGCGCCACGACTGCCCGCGCTGCGGCGTCCAGCCCGGCTCGCCCTGCCGCTCGCGCTCGGGCGCGGTCGCCGGGATCTACCACACCGGCCGGTTCAAGAAGGTGGCCCGGCTTGCCAAGCTGCTGCGGGTGCCGACCCCGGCCGACCGCGGCCCCGGACAACCCTGGAGGCCCGGCACCCCGCCGCCGGCCGCGCCCGAGACGGACACCCCTGGCGCGGACATCCGCATCGGGTACGCCCGCTGCAGCCACCTCACGCAAGAGCTGCAGTCGCAGCTGGACGCGCTCAGCGCGCACGGCATCCCCCGTGACAAGATCTTCTCCGAGAAGATCAGCACCCGCATCCGGGTCCGCCCCCAGTTCGAGGCCGCGCTCACCCTCGCCCGCGAGATCAAGGCCCACGCCCCGCACTGCCGCGTGCTGTTCACCGTCTACGAGATGAAGCGGCTCGGCCGCGACGCCGCCGAGCTCACCGCGCTGGCCGACCACCTCACCGCCCACGGCCTGGTCTTGGAGATGCTGGCCGGGCCGCTGCCCGGCATCTACGACCCGTCCGGCCCCGGCCGGATGCTGTTCGGGTTCTTCGCCGCGATGGCCGAGACGGAGCGCGAGAGCATCCGCGAGGCCACCCTCGAAGGGCTCGATGCCGCCGCCCGCAAGGGCAAGCACGGTGGCCGGCCGCCCGTCATCACCGACGACATGCTGCACACCGTGCTGCGACGTCGGGCGGCCGGCGAGTCGGTCGAGAAGATCCGCCCGGACCTGATCATCCCCACGGGCAAGCGCAAGGGCCAGAACCCCGGCCTGGCCAGCATCTACCGGGCGCTCGCCGAGCACGAGAAGCGCCAGGCATACCCCGAAGCCGTCGAAGCGGCCCATGCCGACTTCGCCGCCTTTCAGACCAACTGACGGCGGATCGGCCTACGAGATCATCTCAATGTGGGTTTCGCAGGCACCTTGGCCGGACCCCAGTTGCCCTCCACGCTCATCGTCGTGCCGTGCCGGATCGCCCCCCTCGACCATCGCCGCGACCTCCGACGCGGACGCGCGAAGGGTCTGGGAGTGCACCACCACCGAGCCGCGCTCGACGTGCCAGTACACCAGCACGCCCCGGCCGCCGTAGCGCGAGTGCCACTCGGTGAACAGGTTCTGGTCCCAGGAGCGGAAGTGCGTGGAGCCCGAGGCCACCGCGGTCGAACCCGCGCCCCACAGCTCGCTCTCGCGGGCGGCGAATGTGGCGCTGGCGATCCTCCCGAGGGGGACTCGGGCAAGGAACCCGATACTCAGAATACCCTGAGGCTTGTTTTAGACAACTGCAAACCCCACCACCCTCCTAGAAGAATCGCGCGCGCCCCTCCCCCCACCTTCCCCACGTACACCGGCCACCCTGCAGCCTGGCGGGTGGAATGCCTCGGCGATTGTCTAAAGCATTGCTGCCGAGAACCTGTCGTCCCGGCCCTCGGCGGCGAATGTCCCCTCTCGGGAGTCCAGCACTGGTAGGAGTCTGTGATCTGGGGCTCTGAATTCATCCGCCGTCGCGATCTGATGGTGATCCTGCGCGACCATGGTTCACGGTTTCTTGCCCGCGATAGTCCGAGCGGCCCCACCTGAACCTCTGGGCCGACAAGGGCACTCCTGTTCGGCTGTGATCAACATCGACGGAGCCCGTCTCGGAGCCGACGCCGCCCGCCGCCTGCGGCAGGCCGACTGCTGCACCATTGAACCTGGCCTCAGAAGCCGTTGTCTTTCCGATAGTGATGGGTGCGTTTCCGCTGGTCAGGCATAGTGCTGGTGCCTCGGTGGCAGAGACGGGGTGTCGTGTCGTCTCTTCGGTGGAGGTGCCGGATGCCGTCGGTGATGGGGCTACTGGAGGAGCGCGAGCGTGCTGCCCGGCAGCGAGTGGAGGTTCTGCAGGCCGAGCTGCGGGAGGCGGAAGCCGCGTGGGAACGGTTCGTGATTACCCGTCAGACGGTGGCCGAGGTCCTGGCAGAACCTCCTGCAGGCGAGGAGGCATCGCCGGCCGGGGTGGCCGGTGAACGGTCTGCGCGGGTCGCCGGAGCAGGGCCCGGATCGGTGGTTCCCGTCTGGAGGGAAGGTCTCGATCCGGGTGCGCTGGCGCCCGACTACCAGCGGCTCGTGGAGGTCCTGGCGGGGAGCGGGGAGAAGATGGACTGTCGGCAGCTCGCGGCGGCACTCGGGCTGGAGCCGGTTCCGGCGAAGGTGGAGGGAGTGCGGTCGAAGGTGAAGCGCCTGGCCGCGCGGGGCTGGCTCGTCGAGGAACGGCCGGGGATGTTCAGCGTGCTCGCCGGGCGAGCCGGCGGCTCATGACCATGCTCATCGACCACCGGATCATCGCCTCGGAGGTGTCGGTGCGGGTCTCGTAGTCGCGGGCCAGGCGGCGTGAGTGCATCAGCCATGCGAACGTCCGTTCCACCAGCCACCTTTTCGGCAGCACCACGAAGCCCGTGGCGTCGTCGGTGCGTCGGACCACTGTCAGCGCGATCCGCAGGGCATCGCGGGCGAGGTCGACCAGGCGTCCGGTGTAGCCGCCGTCGGCCCATACCAGCGAGATGCGCCAGTGCCGCTCACGCAGCCGCTCCAGCAGCGTGCGGCCTGCCTCGCGGTCGGTGACGGATGCGGCGGTGACCATCACGACCAGCAGCAGCCCGAGGGTGTCCACGACGATGTGCCTCTTGCGGCCGTTCACCTTCTTCCCGCCGTCGAACCCCCGGCTCGTGGCCGGCACCGACGCGGCCCCTTTCACCGACTGCGCGTCGATGATCCCGGCGGTCGGCTCCGGATCACGGCCCGCCGCCTTGCGGACCCTGTCGCGCAGCCGGTCGTGGAACTCGGCGATCAGGCCCTTGTCCCGCCAGCGCCGGAAGAAGGCGTAGACGCGGTCCCATGCGGGGAAGTCCGCGGGTACCGCCCTCCAGGCGATGCCGCCCGCGACCAGGTAGCGCACCGCGTCGACCAGCTGCCGGTGGCAGTAGCCCTCCGGCTGCCCGCCGCGGCCTTCCAGCCAGGCGGGCACGGGCATTGCGTCGCGCACGACGGCCCACTCCGCGTCGGTCATGTCCGAGGGGTACCTCGGACGCCTGTGCGGCCGGTCCCCGGCGTTCCCGAACCGGTGAGCGAGGCAACCACACGACAGGGGTGCGGAGTTGGACGGCCACGCCCCGGAGACGGAAGACTGCGGCACCAGGGCCTCCTGTTGCTCGGCTGGATTCGACCCCACGAGCTGTGCGGGAGGCCCCACTTTCATGCCCTGCCGACCAGAAGATCACCCGACCGAGTCGGCAGACTCGAACTCACGCTCACCAGGATCGATAGAGCAACGGCTAGTCAGCGATGACGAGTTTGAGCGCATCGAGGAGGAGTACGGCATCCGGTTCTCCGACAACCACCGCGCCTTCCTGGCAGCCGGCCTACCCGTCTGCTCGTCACCCGAAGAAGGGGTGCCGTTAACGATCGTGCCCCGTTATCTAGTGGTGTCAACTGACTGTGCAGATCAGAGCGATACAGTCGCGTAATTCAAGTAAGGCAAGTTGATCGAACGGTGCAGCCGTTTCCCAGATAGGACGACCGCCACCATGCCAAGCTGAGCCCATGGCCCAAGAGGAAGACCTACGGCGAGTGGATCCGCGAGGATCGCATGGTCGACTGTCCCGAGTGCGGCTGGGTATCGGTCCCGGTTGCCCGCACGCGCCTGAACGAGGACCAGACGGCCGAGCTGCGAACCTGTGAGTGCGGGCGCGTCCTTCAAGCGCTGGCCTACTTCACCTGCCCGCTAGGAGCTGTCCGGCCGATCATCCATAGGGCGTGAGCAGGAGTTTCGACAGTCGCGTCCTGACCCTCCTGCGTCAGGCAAGTGCCCGAATCGAGATCCTGGCAGAGCGTCTGGGAGTCCGACCGGGCTGGAGGGGCAGCGGGCTGGAGTTCCATGAGATAAGCCGCGACCACCGGCCGAGAGCACGGGGGAATTCGGTTGCCGCGGGCCGCCGTCTCGATCATGATCGCCCGCATGGACTTTTGATGACTGCCACGTAGTACGTACCTGTCGCGCGATCGACCTCGGAGCCTGACGACCCAGCCCCGGGGCGATGGGTCGCGCCCCTCGTGAGCATCCGTCAGAGAGCGGGAGCCGCCGAGCGAGTTCGGCATGCCCTCCTGCTGCGTCCTGAAAGCACCCAACACACATGAATACCGACCGCAAGGCCCTGTGGGCCGTGCGTCAGTCCGCCCTGCCCACCGTCGTCCGGTCCTGCCCGGACTGTCCCGGCATGCGGCACCGCGCCTCGGGGAAGGTCCGCGTCAACGGGAACGGCAAGCTGCTCGACGTCTGGCTGCTGCTGAGCTGCGCGACGTGCGACCGGACCTCGAAGGTGCCCGTCCACGAGCGCGTCCACGTCTCGACGCTGGAGCCGGCCCGGCTGGTGGGGTACGAGATCAACGACCCGGCAGTGGTAAGGGAGTTGGTGATGAGTGCGTCGCTCGCGGCGAAGAACCGGTACCGGCTCGACTGGACCGGGACGTGGGAGCTGGAGACCCGCATGCCGCTGTACGCGCTCGACGACCCGAACCCGCTCTCGGTGCGGGTGCGCTTCGAGCTGCCCGCGCCGGTCCGGGTAGAGCGGCTGCTCCAGCTCGGTCTCGGCCTGAGCCGGGCCGAGGTGCGCCGTCTGGTCGCGGACGGGCGGATCCGCCTGCCGTTCGCTCCGGACGTCAAGGCGCACCAGGACTTCGAACTCACCATCCACGGACCCGGTTCCGTCGATGCGGCCAAGCACGCGAAGTCCCTCGATGCGCCCAACGCCGAACGCACCGACCTGGCTCGGATCGGGCTGCCGCCCGCACCCGGCCGGGAGCTCCCACGCCGGGCCACGGCGCACGCCTAGAAGTCTGATGTAGATCTTGCTGATGGAGAGGCTGTCCCGCTTGGGACAGCCTCTCCTGGGCTATGTGGTCGCGTCGCCGGCAGGAACGGTCGGGAGCGGGTGGCAGCAGCGGAGCCACCCGCTCCCACAGGTCGTCCGGAACACGATCAGCACGCACCCGGACCCCCTGCCGACCAAGATCGTCGAACGCAAGACCCACAGCTCAACCCATCCTGAAACGATCAGTTACGACTTGGGGAGCGATACAGGCGGGTCCTCGGGCGTGACGTGAAGGCGGCCGTGTCATGCTGCTGTTCCTCCAGCACGCCATCCGGTGACAGACGCGGCCCGAAAACTCCCTGGCCCGTCCGACCCGTCTCGGCCATGATCCTCACGTGACCACCTACCTCGAGTCCGAGCGCCTGACCCTCCGCCCCTTCGCCGCCGCCGACGCGGACCTGCTGATCGAGCTGGACAGCGACCCGGCGGTGATGCGCTACCTGACCGGCGGCGCTCCAACCCCGCCAGAGGAGGTCCGCGACCTCGCCATCCCCAGCATCCTCGCCGGCTACGAGCGCTGGAATCATGACCTCGGCCTGTTCGCCGCGCACGAGAAGGACGGCGGCGCGTTCGTCGGCTGGTTCTGCCTGCGTCCGCTGCGCAGCGGCCCGCGTGAGGAGGCCGAACTCGGCTATCGCCTGCGCCAGGTGGCCTGGGGCCGGGGCTACGCCACCGAAGTCTCGCAGGCGCTGCTAGCGAAGGGGTTCGCCGAGCTCGGCATCCGCATGGTCTGGGCCGAGACGATGACCGTGAACCGCCCTTCGCGTAACGTCATGGAGAAGCTCGGGATGACGCTCGCGGAGAACATCCCCACGCCGGACGACATGATGGCGGTCGAGGGTTCCGAGCACGGGGGTGTGCGGTACGAGATCACGAAGGAGCAGTGGGAGCGGCGGCAGGCGTAGGCGGCGCGAGGCGCGGCGCCCGTGGATGTGAAGTCATCGGCCCGCGCGGCCTTGTCTCATTACGCCCTATCGGGCATATCCCGGCAGCATCTTGCCGAACTCGCCGCTGACGCCCGCCCGACGTCCTGCTGATCAATCCCAGGCGGATTGCTCAGCCGAGCCTGCCCAGATTCTTATCGCTCCCCAAGCCGTTAATCGAGTGCCAGAGTCCCGGTCCGGGTGATACAAGGTCTGCGTGACTGAGCATCTCCCCTTCCCCACCCTGCTGCAGATGATTGACGAGCGGTCCGCCGCGTTCCGCGCCGCCGTCGCCGCAGCCCCCAGCCTCGACGCCGACGTCCCGTCCTGCCCGGGCTGGACGCTGTACGACCTGGCGAACCACCTCAGTGAGGGGGACCGCTTCTGGGCCTACATCGTGCTGAACACCGCGCCGGGCGACGAGCGGCCGAGCAAGGACGGGCTGGCGGCGCCCAGGGAGCGCGAGGCCCTCATAACCTGGCTGGCCGACTCGACGGAGCAGCTGCTTACTGCTCTGCGCGAGGCCGGCCCGGACCGGGGCTGCTGGGCCTGGTGGGAGCCGCTGGCCTCGCCGCACACGGTGGCCGCCGTGGCCCGCCGCCGCGTCCCGGAGTCGCTGATCCACACCTACGACGCCCAGCTGGCCTCCGGTACCCCGCAGGAGCTGCCGACGACCGAGGCGGTCGACGCCATCGAGGAGTTCCTCGCCACCGTCTGCACCGTCACGGTCCCGTGGCCGGGCGAGCCCGCCACCATGGACTACCACGCAGCCGAGGTCGGCTCCTGGCGCCAGACGGTGGACGCCGCCGGTTCCCGCTTCACCCGCCTCACCGCGGCGGAGGCCGCCGAGAGCAAGCCCACCGCCGCCATCTACGGCACGGCGAGCGAGATGGCTCTGCTCATGTACATGCGCATCCCGAATGATTCGCTGCGGATGGAGGGCGACGCCGACCTGCTCCAGCGGCTGCAGAACGGGGGTTAAAGTCAGGTCATGTGAGGTAGGTAGAGCTCTCGTTTCGGCTGGGCCATCGACCTTCGGCCGATCCGGCGGTGCCGCGCCCGCTTCGCTGCGTCTGGCCGGACGGCGGCGAGAGTGCCCTTCCGCCGGGCGTGTTGAGCTTCCAGCCGCGCGGAAGCCCCGGCGGGGGCTCCTCCGGACCCCGCCCCCGCCGGATTCGAACTGGCTGCGGCCCGCCTCTCGGTGATTCGAGAGACGGGCCGCGCTGCAGAGCCGCCGGGGGGTACGGCTCTGAATCAGGGGGCGATCAGGTTGCGAACCGCGTCGCTGACCTCGGGGAGCTCGGTGGGCAGGGCCCACTGGTGGGCGTCGTGCTCGGTGAGGACGACCGGTTCGGTCTTCTCCACGGTGACGGCGAAGTTGAACTGGCGGGTCGTACCGCCGCGGCTGTTCTGGTAGTCGAAGTGGCCGACATAACCGGTGACCTCCTTGATGGCCAGCCCGGTCTCCTCGGCGGTCTCGCGGTACAGGGCGTCGAGGATGGTCTCTTCCTCCTCCAACTCGACCGTCCCGGAGGGGATCTCCCACATCCCGCCCATGTAGTCGTCGGGGTTGCGACGTACGAGCAGGACCCGACCGTCGTGGTTGATCACGGCCGCGGCGACGAAGCCGGTGATGCCGGCGGCGTCGGCGTCGGCCGCCAGGCCAGCCACGAACTCGGGGGAGGTGACAGTCACTGCAGCTCCTTGTGATGGTCGCTGATCTTGGTGGCCGCGCGGGCATACTGCTCGGCCACTTCCCGATCCTGCTCACGATGCCAGACCGGGAGCTTGATCGTGTGGGCGTGGGCGTGCTCGGCGACGGGGAAGTCCCCTGGCTTGTACCGGCGGTGGGAGTGCGGGTGACCGGGGAACAGCATGCTGGGCTGCTGGTACAGCGGCAGCTGGTTCATCGGGCAGGTGGAGCCGGGCCGGTCGAACTCGGTGGCGCCCTCGGCGATCAGCGCCTGGTGGAAGCGCTCGATCGGCAGGCCGCCGAGCTCATCCGGCTTGTAGGTGAGCGTCAACCCGTACCAGGACGGGATCACCCCCTCAGGCATCTCGGTGACCTCCAGGCCGGGTATCCGGGCGAGCTGGCCGGTGAGGTAGCGGGCGACCTCGGCCCGTCCGGCGAGGTAGCCGTCGAGGCGGGCGAGCTGGTCGTGGGCGATGGCGGCGGCGAGGGGGTGGATGCGGAGCTTGAGGCCGGCCCCGGTGACCGCGTACCGCGCGAGCGGATGGCCTTCCGGGATCTCGGTCTTGGCCCGCTTGTTGTAGTGCGCGAGCGTAATGACCCGGTGGTAGATGTCGTCGTCGTCCGTGAGGACGAAGCCGCCCTCACCGCCGGACAGCGGCTTGGGGCCGTTGAGGGAGAAGGCCGAAGCGAGGCCGAACGTGCCGATCTTCTGCCCGGCGATGCTGGCGCCGTGGGCGTGGGAGCCGTCCTCCAGCACCGCCAGGTCGTGGGCGTTCGCCACGGCGACGAGGTCGGTCATGTCGGCGGGCTTGCCCCACAGGTGGGTGACCATGATGGCCCGGGTGCGGGGGGTGATCAGCTCCTCGATGCGGTTCGGGTCGATGTTGCCGTCCGGCCGGGTCTCGCACAGCACGGGCACCGCGCGGAGGTGGAAGAGCGGGGAGGCGGTGGCGTGGAAGGTCCAGGCCGGGACGATGACCTCGTCGCCGGGCTTGATCCGCGCGGCCCAGTAGGTGGCGTGCAGGGCGGCGGTGCCGGAGCTGGTGGTGACCGCGTGCCGGACGCCGAAGTACTCCTGCAGGCCGTCCTCCAGCTCGGCGACGATGCCGGACCGGCCGGGGACGGAGATCGACTCGTCCAGCTGGGCGGCGACCTTGGCGCGGGTGGTGTCGTCGATCGGCGGCCAGCTGAAGTGCGGGCCGTCGGCGGTGACGGCGGGCTTGCCGCCGAGCAGGGCAAGGACGCTGGTCACAGCATCTCCTTCGGGTCGATGTAACGCCCCGCTGCCTTGGACTGGTAGCAGGAGGCGATGAAGGCGGCGTGCGCGAGGTGCTGGTCTGGGCCGGAGGTGTTGGGCCGCTCGCCATCCAGGACCCGGCAGAAGTAGTCGATCTGCGCGGTCGCCGCCGAGGCCGGGGCGTGGGGGCGGGTCAGCTCCTCCACCACGGCGCCGTGCAGGTCGAGGCGCTGGACCGTGCCCTTGGTCAGCAGCACCGAGCCGCGGGTGCCGACCACGTGCAGGCGCTCGGTCTTCGGAGCCACCCACCTCGACAGCAGCACCGAGCCGTACAGGTCGGTGTCGTAGCCGAGCTGGATGACGGCGGTGTCCTCCGCGTCGTAGCCGCCGCCGGGGACGGCGGTGGTGGAGAACTCGGCGACGACCCGGCTGGGCAGGCCGAAGTACCACAGCAGCAGGTCGATGAGGTGGTAGCCCATGTCGATGATGCAGCCGCCGCCGGCCTGCCGGATGTCCCCGCGCCAGCCGGCGCCGGGGTCGTCGGTGTGGAAGGTGTACTGGCCGTCGATCAGGAACGGGGTGCCGATCTGGTCCAGCATCCCGGCGACGCTCGCGTGGATCGGGTTGAAGCGCCGCTGGAGGGTGACCATCAGCTCGACCTGCCCGGCCTGGCAGACCTGGGCGAGATCCCGGGCCTCCCACACGGAGGTGGCGAACGGCTTCTCCTTGAGGACGTGGACGCCTCGGGCGGCGCATTCCTGGACGACCTCCCGGCCGGCGTGGTGCGGGACGGCGACGACCACGAAGTCCGGGGCCACGGCGTCCAGCAGCTCACTGGCGCGGGTGAATCCGGGAACCTCGGTGCTTCGGGGATCAATCAGGACGTGGTTAGCGGTAAGCCCCTGATGATCAGGTCACGGCCGTGATGCGGGTGGCGTAGACCCGGTGGGCCTTGCGCTCGGCGGAGCTGGCGGATTCGGTGGCGAGGGCGGCGGCCTGCTGCAGCGCGGTGCGGTGGAGTTCGAGCGGCGCGGTGATCCGGAGGGAGTGGCCCTGGCCGCGGCGGATGGTCCGGCCGGAGGCGAGCGCGGTGCGGACGGTCTCGTCGCCGCCCGCGAGCAGGTGGTCGGCGAGCAGGCCGGGCAGGTCGAGGGTAATCACCGGGTCCGGCTCCGACTGCTGCTCGGCGGCCGGGACGGTGAGGACGTCGAGCAGCTCGGGCAGTTCGCGGGCTCCGGCGGCATCCAGGACACGGCGGATCGTCTTCGGATCGACCTGGTACTGCCGGGCGAGGGCCTTGACGGCGGTGCCTTCGCCGAACGCCTCGACCACCTTCGCCGCCTGGTCCGGGTCGAGCGCGGCGGGGCGGCCTAGCGTCTTGCCGGCGGCTTCGGCGGCGGCGACGCCTTCGCGGGTGTTCTCCGAGATCATGTCGCGCTGGAACTCCAGCACGGCGGCGAGCACGTTCACCATCATCTTGGTGCCGGGGTCGTCGGAGGCGAGGTCGATGCCGGACAGCAGTCCGGACTCGACCCGCAGGTGCAGGCCGCGGCGGATCAGCACCGGCCGCAGGGCGAGGATGTCCGCCACCGAGCGGAAGAGCCGGGCGGCGTCGGCGATGCGGATGGTGTCGCCGACGGCGGCCTCGTTCAGCAGCCGGGTGAAACCGGCGCGGTCGAGCGAGAGCTGCCGGGTGGAGGTGGCGGGGTCCTCGTAGACGGGGGCGCCGGCGGCCAGCAGCGGGGCCAGGGCGTGGCGCTGGCGGGCGTCGGTCTGCTTGTCGGTGGAGTGCCGCAGGTAGAGCCGGTCGGCCATGTGCTCTTCGCCTTCCCCGGGTGGGCCGAGCGGGGCCCAGCGGTGTCCGCGGACCACCCTAGCGGGGGCGGAACGGGGAGGCGGAACAGTGGACCGGATTCGATTGGATCGGCGGCCGGTTCCGGCAGGTCGACGGGCCGAGCCGATTGGATCTGCGAGAGGGGGTGGAATCGACCAATTCCGCCCCCACGGCGCCATTCAACCGCAGAGTAAGCAAGCCAGGCTCACCTACTTCTGGCCGACTCATCTGGCTACGGCCGACATTCAGATGGCAGGCCGGTTCACGTTTCGGGACCCTTCTGAAGTTGGTCAGCGATAGCGATGGCGATCGAGTCGGTGATCGAGTCGGGTTGCCATGCCCACTGTCCGTTGGGGTTGCACTCAAGGAAGTACCAGTCGCCGGCAGCCGTGACGGCGAAGTCGAACGCGCCAAAGGCGAGTCGGTAGGTGGCGAGATAGGCGAGAACTGAGCGCGCGACCCGGGCGGGGATGTCGATCGGGGCGCACTCCATCAAGGATTGGCGCTGCCGCCAGTCGAGATCAGGGCTGTCGATCCGGACCGCGAACAGCTGGTTGCCAACAGCCGTGACCCGTACGTCGCATTCCTTCTCCACCTTGACTTGGAACAGGTGGGGGCAGGCAGCCACCGCAGCCGTGATCTCATCCGCCCGCACCTCCCGCACCCACACCTGTTGCGCCTGGCCGTCAACCTTGTACGGGGTGTTCCATAGCGGCTTGTAGACCACTCCACCGGCCTGATGGGCGATGAACTCCCGCGCTTGGTCAGGGTTGTTGGTGATCAAGGTGCTGGGGACCGAGAAACCGCTGCGCTGTGCGGTGGCGAGCTGGGCCGGCTTGTACTCCGCCGCCCGGTTGTCCCATGGGTGGTTCACGTAGTGGGCTCCGGGGAGCGACGCCAGGATCCCGCCGACGCCCCACTGGGATTGTGATCCGGCGAACCGACGGTCTTGTTCATCCAGGCCGCTTGGACCTTGGAAGGGCGAGGGGCGGCGTATCCAGACGGAGCGAACCTCGGTGAGGACGATTTCTCGGCTTGGCGTGCGCAAGGTGCCGCGCTGATCGCCTGTGCGATATGTGGCGGTCAGCGCAGCACCTGCATGCAGGTCGACCCCGGGGTCGAGACGCACCACCGAGACCTGACGTTCCGCGAGGATGCGCAGGACCACGTCAGCCGTCACGTCATGGTGGTTGGTCAGTACCAACACCGACCCACTCGGGTCTGTCATCACCAGCCGCTGGGGTTGTGGTCCGAGTCCGAATCGTTGTCTGAGTCGGAGTTGTTGTCGGAGTCGTAGCTATCCGGACCACTCGTGCTCGTAGAGTTCTGCGTGCTGCTGCTGACGTTGGTGCTTGTGGAGTTCGAGGGGCTACTGGTAGCCAGGTAATTGCCGAGCTCGACCATGTGGCCGGCCCCGTCGATGATCACGGCGATCTGAGTCTCGGGGTCGATCACCGGGGTAAGCAGGGGAACCGGGTTGGTCTCGGCATACGGCGCCATGCGGGTGGCTCCCCAGGGGGCGCCGTGGTCTCGTGTTTCCATCGTTCTCCCATTCTTCCAACTGTCCGCGTGGATGGGGCCCCTCCGCAGTTGAGCGGGGCCCATAGGCGGTCACCGCGACTTTTTGGTACTCGCCGCCGCATTGCCGACTACCACATCTGTGGTAGCACACTTGGGTGGCGCATACAAGGTGTCGACAGACAAAGGGAATTGACTGTGAATCAGGATCGTCGTGATCTGCTGGGCGACGCGGCCATCTCGGTGCTGGCAGAGGCTGGTGGGCGCGGTCTGACCCACCGGGCCGTCGACGCAGCCGCGAGGGTGCCACTGGGGACCGCGAAGAACTACTTCCCGACCAGGGATGCCCTGCTGCGCGCGGTGGCGGAGCGGTGTGTGGAGCAGTACCACGCCATAACGGCACAGGTGACAGCCTCCGAAGCGGGGCCCACCGACCGCGAGGGCCTGGTGTCCATGTTCCGTGGGCTGCTCGCGAACCTCGCCGGGCCGGGGCGCCCCCGCATGCTCGCCTTCCTGGAACTGCAGACCGAGGCCGCTCGCAAGCCCTGGCTGTCAGCGATCCTCGACCAGATCGCCACCGCCGACTTCACGGGCTTCGAACGGGCCCAGCGGGCGGCCGGGCTTCCCGTCACCCCGCAGCGGGCCGCAAGCGTCACGCTCGCCCTGCACGGTGCCATCCTCCACCTGCTGGCGGACGGTCCCCGCACGTTGGCTGCCGCCGGCCTGGACGACCCCGATCAGTTTGTCCGCAGTCTGCTGGATGCGGTGTACCCAGAGAGCCCGATCTCCTCGGCCCCGGTGTCCCAGGTCGGATCCCGGGCCCCCAGACGGTAGCCCTGCCTGCTGCGCCGGTCATCGTGCGCCGTCGGCAGGACCGGACTCCCCCGGAATTTCCTCGTCATCGGCCAACCACTCGCAGCCGTCCGCGGTGAAGCGCACCCAGTCCCCGCGGTCCAGGTCGTACATGTCCCAGTACTCGGGGCCGAAGACAAATCCGTTGTCGAAGGTCAGGTGGCCCTCGGGCGTACCGGCGGTGTTCGCCACCACAGTCCCGGAGAACCTCTCCGGGCGGAAGCCGCTGTTCATCCACCCGTCGGTGATCTCCAGTCGGCGGCCGATGAACTTCGACCAGTCGACGCCGGCGGGGCACCTCGGCGCCTTCGCGTGCCACTGCCGCCAGGGCCAGCACCCGCTCCCGCACCAGCTCGGGCAGCCGGGCGAAGACCGTAGTGAACCAGGTCTCCTCCGCGGTGTGCAGCGCGGAGCGGATCATCCGCGTGATCCGGTCCGGCGCCGGTGGCTCGATGAACTCCTCCCGGCACCGTTTCAGCAGCTCCTCGCGCACCCGGTCCGGATTCCGCTCGGCGTGCGCGACATTGCCGGGCCAGCCAGGCCGTCAGCTTCTCCGCATCCTGCACCGAGCACATCCGAAAGCCCAGGTGCTCGCGGATCTGGGCACGGTGGTACTCGATCGTGCTGCCGGACCACTGGTAGGACTCGAAGTCGGCAGCTGGCACACCCATCTGCCGGGCGACGAACTCCACCACCTCGTCCGGGAAGTCCATCCGGCCCCGGGGGAACCGGCCGTGCCGGGTGTAGAACTTCAGCAGCAGCGCGAAGCCGACGCGCGTCCCGCCGCGTTTCCCCGCGACCAGGTCCACCTCGTCATCGAGCACCGTCCAGTGCTCCACCAGCTCGTCCATGCCCACCGGCTGCCGCCCCATGGCCCCGCATCATGCCGGACAACCCCAGGTCAACGCGGACAAACGACCAAAGATCACCCGCATTTGGGGCTCATGACACGGTCGTTACCGGCACCCCAACCCGAAGCCGACGCGGGCGACCCCCGCCCGCGCGGGCATACTCACACTCTGGCTCCCGGTCGAAGATCGAAAACCCGATACCTAGGACGGATGGCAGTCGGCGGTGGTACATGTCTGGCGGACCGGACCAGGGCCTCAAGATCACGTCATGGCCCGTTTTGCACGTACCTTGGCTGGACCCCCTGCTGAGCCGCCGCGAAACCACAGTCACGCACGTGCATTTCCACCCAAACATGGTCACTTACGGGGTGTGTGATGCACTGACCCTTTGAGCCTGCCATCGTTTGCCGACACCGAAGATCGGTCTGATACATGACCGGATCAGCCTGGGTGTGTTCGGCGGTTGCTCAACTGTTTGCGTGTCGAGCGGGTGCTGCCTGTGGTGTTGGTGCTTGCGCCGGGCGTGAGGCGGTCGTGTCGTCTCCTTCTTGGTGGGCCTGACGCCGGGGCAGCCGCGACGCGGGCAGCAGGCCGAGAGCGGCGAGTGCGGCCAGGATCAGCAGAGTGGAGCTCATGGTTGAAGCAGCCGTGCCGGCTGCGCTGGCCGCGACGGCGATGCCGAGGGTCGGCCCGATATTCATGGCGGTCTGCTTGAGTCCGCTGACGACCCCGGCGTACCCGGGCGGCGCGTCACCGACGACGGTCCCGGTGGCGGTGACCATCACGGTGGCGAACCCGGCACCGATGGCGGCAAAGGCTGCAGCCATGGCCATCCATGTGCTGGCGGGACCGAGCCGGGACAGCCCCGCGACGCCGACCACGACGAGGACCGTACCGGCGATCGCGGTGCGGCGCGCACCGTACCGGCGCAGTGCGGCAACCGCGGCAGGTGAGCCGAGGACCATGAGCACGGTCAGCGGGAGTACGCGCAGACCGCTGTCGAGTGGGTCGAGTCGAAGTACGTCCTGGAGATAGAAGGTGGCCCTGAACAGCGCGCCGAACAGGCTGGCGGTGGTGACCAGCAGGATCGCCATCGACGCGGTCACCGGTACGGACCGCGCTACGGCCAGCGGAACGATCGGGTGTGTGGTGCGGCGTTCGTGGCAGGTGAGCACCGTTGCGATGCCGATGACGGCGAGGCATTCGAGCAGCGTCGGCGCGGCGGTCCACCCCCGCGCGGGTACGTCGGCCAAGGCGTGGACCAGGATTGCGAGCGCGACCGCTAGCAGGCCCGCGCTGGTGAGGTTGAGCCGTGGAGAGTCGGCACGTTGAGGTGCCGGCGTCCGTACGGCGAGGGCGAGGACGGCGATGACGAACGCGAGGGGCACGTTGACCCAGAAGACGGCGCGCCATCCCAGATGAGCCACGAGAACACCGCCCAGGAGCGGACCGGACCCTGCCGCCACCGCGATCGCACTGGTGCGGATGGCGATCGGCTTGCCGAGCCGGTCCGCGGGATACGCCAGCCGTAGCAGCGCGAGCGTCGCAGGTTGCAGGAACGCGGCGAACCCGCCCTGCACCGCGCGCAGGACGATCACCCAGCCGACGGCCGGCGCGAGCGCGATCCCGGCCGAGGCAGCCCCGAAACCGAGGACGCCGACGAACAGCAGGCGCGGGTGCCCGTACCGATCCCCGAGGCGCCCGGCGATCACGAGTAACGCGGCCACGGCGACCAGATAGCCGGTGCTCGTCCACTGGATCTGCGCCACGCTCGCGCCGAGATCACGCTGCATGCCGGGCTGCGCCATGAGCAGGATGGTCCCGTCCAGTGCGACGATCACCGCGCCGACCACGCTGACCAGAAGTGCAATCTGCCGCTGTGCGGGTGCGGTCATGAGGTCACCGGGCCGAGGTGGGCGTCCAGAACTGCCGCGATGAGCCGGTCGCGTTGGTCGTCGTCGGGGTCGCCGTCCAGCGGTGGGGCGCCGAGGGCGAGTTGCAAGCTGCCCCAGGCCCACAGCTGGGCGATGCCGTGCAGGTTTGACCACAGGGCGGCGGCGGTCACCGCAGGCGGCGGTCCGGCCTCGTTCGGCCCGTCGGCGCGTCGCGCGGCATCCCGCTCCGATCGGCATCGGGCGACGAGTCCGGTGAACTGTCCGAACAGCGGGAGGGTCGACTCGCGCAGCCTCGGTTGGTCCGATGCCTGCGCCGCGCCGTCGAGCAGGTCGTGCCGCCACATGAGTTCGAACATGCCGCGGCGTTCCAGTGCGTACCCGACGTACGCCCGCGCGAGAGCCTCCAACTGGCCACGCGGTGTGGTCGTGCCGGCGACCGCGGCCTCGAACATGGCCGCGAGATCCTCGAAGCCGCGACGGCCGATAGCCGAGAGCAGCGAGTGGTGCGTGGGGAAGTACCGACGCGGCGCCCCGTGCGACACCCCCGCCCGGCGGGCTATTTCCCGCAGGCCCACGGACGCGGAGCCCTCGGTCAGCACAAGGTCGACCCCGGCATCGATCAACCGCTCCCGAAGGGAGCTCCCATCAGTCATAGACAGTGTCTACCATCATTCATAGACACTGTCTACTCATTGGGTGAGTGATCATTCTGCTCAGCGGGTGGCGGGGTCCGCCTCGGCTCGCTCGCTCACGGCGGCACGCTGACCGGGAATGGTCACGCCTGATAGGTCGAGGCGCTTGTTCATGTCGCAGTGCAGGACGGTGTTCGGCTGACCTCCGGGTGAGCGTGCGATCGGTGGAGCGGTGGCGTCAGGCCTGGCGGCAGGGAGGTTCGGCCGGCTTGGAATCGAAGGGTCCGCTCGCTCACGGCTGGGAGGACCAGCGGTGGACGCTGGCGCGGATCAAGACTCTGATCGGCCGCCGGTTCCACGTCTCGTACACCGTCCAGGGCGTGTGGAAGCTGATGCCACGCAACGGCTGGTCGTGCCAGCAGCCGGTCCGCCGGGTCATCGAGCGCGACGACGGGGCGATCGAGGTGTGGAAGAAGCAGGTGTGGCCGCAGGTAAAGGCCTAGCGGCGGCGCTCGGGGCCTGGCTGGTGTCCGAGGACGAGGCCGGGGTCTCGATGACGCCGGCACGGGCCCGCACCTGGGGACGCCGCGGCCGAACCCCGCCCCTGGACCGGCTCTGCCAGCGCGGTCGTGGCCACCTGTCGGCGGGCAAGCTAACAAACCTGTCCCGTCCCGCGCATACAGTTTCCCGGTGACCCGCCCCGACCCGTACGACGTCCTCGCCCAGTGGCTCGCCGCCGGCCTCGGCAAGCACGGCCGCGCCCTGCAGGGCACCACGCCCATCCGCTACGAGGCCGACGTACGGGACTGGCTGTACTTCACCGAGGAGACCACCGGCATCGGCGCCTGGAACGCCAACGAGTCGACGGCCTCCACCTGGGCGTACGCCCCGGCCCTGCGGCCCCCGAACCCGGACCGGCCCTCCCGCCGCCCCCTGGCCCCGCGCGTCTCCCTGCACAACCCCGCCCGGCGCCTGGCCGCCCTCGCCGCCTTCTACGCCTACGCCGCCAGCGCCGGCCACATCCCCGAACCACCGTTCAACGCTGCGGCCCTGCGCCCCGCGCCCACCGCGCTGCCCCGCACCGCGCCGCTCACCCTCGAACAGGCCGCCGCCCTGCAGTACGCGGCCGACGACGTCCTGCCCGGACTCCACCGCCGCGGCCCCTACGACACCGCCCCGCACCGCGACCGCCTGCTCGTCCACCTCCTCCTGGACGGCCTGCGCCCCCGGCAGGCCGTCGGGATCGACCTGGAGGACCTGCACGAGGAGGACCCGCACCGCCGGATCCGCACCCTCACCTGCCCCGCTCCCAAGGGCGACGGCACCATCACCCATCAGCCCTCCCGCGAGGTGTGGCAGGCCATCGCCGACTACCTCCCCCACCGCGTCGACGGCCGCGACCCCGAAACCGGCCGCCGGCCCCTGCTCACCAGTCGCAACGGTCGGCGCCTGGACTCCAATACCATGCCCGGACGCATCGTCAAGGCCATCGCCGCCCGCGTGCCGGAACTCATCTTCGAACCGAACACCGTCACCCCCGACCGCCTCGCCATGGCCCCCGCCGTCCTCCTCGACCACCCCCTCCCACCCCCCGGCCCCGACGGCTGGGCCCCGCAGGACGCCCCACCCCTCGAACGCCTGCGCCTCGACCTGCGCCACGCCCTCGGCACCGCCCCGCTCTGCCCACCCGCCGACGGCGGCTGCCCCGCCGACTGCGAACGCTGCGCCGTCCGCAAACGCCTGTGGGCGCAGTGGGAGCAGCGCTGGAACGCCGGCGCCCCGGCCTACCTGTCCTGGTCGGTGCCGCCGTACGACCACCGCCAGCGGCCCGCCGAACGCCTCCTCGCCTACCACCAGGGCCGCTGCGCCATCTGCGGCTCGCTCCCAGAGGCCGGCCGCCCCGCTTACACGGAGGACCACGACCCGCACACCGGCCTCACCCGCGGCCTCCTCTGCCACCGCTGCCACCCCCAGGCGGAGCGGGGGGCGGCCCCGTTCTGGGTCCGCTACCACGAGCAGCCGCCCGCGGCTGTGCTCGGGCTGGAGCTGCGCTACCCGGCACTGGCAGGGGGGCGGGGGAGGTAGACACCCGCGCACGCTCGACGGCGGGTACGCGGCGGCCCGCACCGAACCCACCCCCGGAACTGCGACGACGGGCACAGGCCATGGATCCGTTTCGCCGCCCGGGAACAACCGCCGGGGCCGTGAGCCGCAGTCGAAGCGTCACATCGCCCGCCCACGGCAGAAGTGCCGACAACGGCCGACGCACCCTCAACGCCCAGCACGGTGCCCAGTACCAGCGGTCAACGGTCAGTTCGTCGGTCCTAGCAACCGATGCGTGGGACGATGTCCGTGTTCCTTGACTTCAGCAAATCGCTAGTGCCGTGACCGCATAGGTTCGCCGGGTTGGCCGTGGCAATGTCTGAACCGGTTGGATGTAGACGGACATCCGATTCGGTGCGGGGAGGCATGGTGGCGGAGCCGGTCAGGGTCCGGGGGTTGACCGATCAGGAAGGGCAGCAGTTACAGCGGATCGTGCGCCGGTGTAGCACGAACACGGTGCGCTATCGGCGCGCGATGATGCTGCTGGCCTCGGCCGGCGGCAACCGGGTCCCGGTGATCGCCCAGCTCGTGAAGGCGGACGAGGACACCGTGCGGGACGTGATCCACCGGTTCAACGAGGTCGGCCTGGCCTGCCTGGGCCCTCAGTGGGCGGGAGGCCGTCCCCGCCTGCTCAGCACTGACGACGAGGACTTCGTCATCAAGACGGCCACCACCCGACCTACCAAGCTCGGGCAGCCCTTCACCCGCTGGTCCATCCGCAAACTGCTCGCCTACCTGCGCAAGGTCCATGGCCGGGTGGTCCGGATCGGCCGCGAGGCCCTGCGCTGCCTGCTCGCCCGACGCGGCGTCACCTTCCAGCGCACCAAGACCTGGAAGAAGTCCACCGACCCCGAGTACGATGCCAAGCTCGACCGGATCGAACACGTCCTGGAGTACTTCCCCGACCGCACGTTCGCGTTCGACGAGTTCGGCCCGCTCGGTATCCGCCCCACCGCGGGAAGCTGTTGGGCCGAGCAGGGCCGGCCTGACCGGCTCCCGGCGACCTACCACCGTACCCACGGCGTCACGTACTTCCACGGCTGCTACTCCGTCGGCGACGACGCCCTGTGGGGAGTCAACCGCCGCCGCAAGGGCATCGCGAACACGCTGGCCGCGCTGAGGTCGATCCGGGCCGCCCGTCCGGACGGTGCCCCGGTCTACGTGATCCTGGACAACCTCTCCGCCCACAACGGCAAGAAGATCCTCCGCTGGGCGAAGAACAACAACGTCCACCTGTGCTTCACCCCGACCAACGCCTCCTGGGCGAACCCGATCGAGGCGCACTTCGGCGCACTGAGGCAGTTCACGCTCGCCAACTCCAACCACCCGAACCATACGGTCCAGACCCGCGCACTGCACCGCTACCTGCGCTGGCGCAACGCCAACGCCCGCCACCCCGACGTCCTCGCCGCCCAGCGCAAGGAACGCGCCCGCATCCGCAGCGAGAAAGGCCTCCGCTGGGGCGGCAGACCCGCTCTCGCCGCGTGATCAGGCGACCGAGCGCGGAGCGTCACATTTTCGTACCCCGGGCGATCCGATACAGCACATTCCGACGCAGTGGCCCCTCGGGCGCGGCGGGGTCGTCGAAGTCGTCAGCGGGATCCCGGGTCATGCCGATCCGGCGCATGACCGCCTGGGAGCGGAGGTTGGTGGCTGTCGTTACCGCCAGGATTTCGGGGAGTCCAAGGGCCTCAAGGCCGAAGGCCAGACCCGCCACGGCGGCCTCGGTAGCGTAGCCCTGGCCCCAGGCTGAACGAGCGAGCCTCCAACCGATCTCCACCCCCGTGAACGGCATGCCGTCATCCACCTGGTCCAGGCCCGCGAAGCCGATGAACTCGCCCGTAGCCAGTACTTCGAGCGCCCACCATCCGTAGCCTCGCTCGTCGAACTCGGTCTGGAACCGTGCCACGGAGGCATCGCTCTGTTCACGGGTCAGCAGGTCACCCAAGTGCTCGCGGACCTCGGGATCGGCATTCATCGCCGCCCACGGTTCAAGGTCAGAGTCCTGCCATCGACGGAGGATGAGGCGATCGGTACGCAATTCAGTCATGTTGCCAAGCCAACGTGGGCCTCGGTCCCAAGGCAATCCATTTTCCTCAGGGCTGTTACCGCCCAGCCGATGGGACTCAACACGCCCCCAGGGCAGCGAGGCGGTCACTGACCCGGTGAACCTTCGCGGTCACAGCACTAGCCCGGTTCGCCGGCGATCGCTGGGCCGTGACGTCTGAGGCCCGAGGACGTCCCGTGTCAGGAGCTCACCGGTCCGTATGTGGAGCCGAGGACGGGAATTTTCCGCGGAAAATCCGAGGACAGACTGATCCGCTCACGATCCACTGCCCTTCGCGAGCCCGGTCTGCGCCACGCTGCCCGCCGCTCGAGCCGTCGCGGCGAGACTGCGGTGGGGCAGCCGCCTGGGGCTGGCCGTCAACAGCCAGGGCGTCGGCGGCGAGCCGGTAGGCGTCCGCGAGCGCCGGGCCGTAGGCGGTGGGAGCGTCGGCGAGGCACGGGCCGACGGTCTGGACGGCGGCCCCGGCGTCGCGCCACGCACCGGCCGTGTCCTCCGGTAGGAGGGTGCGGCCTCGCGCCGTCAGGACGGCTGCCAGGCTGACGCGCGTGGCGACCAGTTCCCCGTTGTCGGGAGGCAGCAGGCGGGCCCGGGCTTCGACGACGTCGGTCAACAGGGAGACCGCCTCGTCGCGGTGCCCGGCGTGGTGGTGGAAGCTTCCCAGGTTGCAGCGGGTCGCGAGCGTCATCGAGTGGTCGCTGCCGTGGAGGCGCGCTCGTAGTCGGCGGTGGCCTGTGTCCCGAGGGCGATGGCGTCATCCAACTGCCCCGCCTGGAAGTGGAAGGCAGCGAGGCTCCCGCGGCTGAGCAGCGTGTCGGGGTGGTCGGTGCCCTGGAACTGTTCGCGGGAGGCGAGCACCTGTCGACCGAGGATGACGGCCTCTTCCGGGTGTCCGGCCTGGTCGTAAGAGGCCGCGAGATCCGTGCCGCATGTCGATGGTGCGGCGGTGCTGCGTGCCCAGGACGCGTTCGTGGTCGGCCAGCGTCTGTCAGCCGAGGTCGATGGCGTTCCCCAGGAAGCCGGCGCTCCGATAGCTGGCGACAAGGTTCCCGCTGGTTCGAAGGGTACTGGGATGGTCGTTGCCCAGGACGCGCTGACAGTCCGCCAGAACGCGCTGGCCGAGGACGATGGCCTCTGCCAACGACCGGCGCCCGATAGCAGGCGGCGAGGTTGCCGCGGGTGACCAGGGTGTCCGGATGGTCGGCCCCGATCACACGTTCGCGATCGGCGAGGACCTCCTCTCCCAGCGCGATCGCCTCGTGATCCGGCCGGTCCGGCTCAATCCGAGCTCGAGATTGCTGCGGGTGGTGAGCGTGTCGGGATGGTCGGGGTCGAGGATCCGTTCGCGGTCCGCGAGCGCCTGCCGCCCGAGCGCGATGCCCTCGTCGAAGCGCCCGGCCTCGATGTAGTCGAGTGCGAGGTTGCTGCGGGTGGTAACGGTGGTGTGGTGATCGGTGCCCAGCTCCCGCTCGCGGTCGGCGAGTGTCCGCTCCCTCAGGGCGATGCCCCGATCGACGAGGCCGAGTTCCTTGCACGCGCTCGCCAGGTTGCCACGGGCGACGAGGGTGGCGCGGTGCCCGGAGCCCAGCACCCGCTCGCAGTCCGCCACCGTACGTTCCCCGAGATCGACCGCCTCGCGGAAGAGGCCCGCCCTCCGGTAGGTGCTGATGAGGGCGGCGAGGTCCCGGTCGGTGTGGTCCTCGTCCGGCCATACCGCGGTGAGGGCCTGGGCCGCGACCTGCGCGGTGCGGGTGAACTCGGGGCCGCTGAGGGTGTCCCGGATGGCGTGCTGCACGAGCTGATGGATGCGGACGCTGTCGAGAGGGCTGTCGGTGAGGTGGTCGATGAGGCTGAGGCGGTGGAGGTCTCTCAGCGCGCTCGAAGCCGGCGAGGACTCCCGGGATTTTCTGCGGAAAATCCGAGCGCGGTCAGCAGAGCGAACTGATTCCCGTCAGCCCGGGCGATAGCGGTCGTTGACGTGTCTACGCGCTCGAGGCGTGTCGGTAGCCCTGGGCTGTCGCTCGGCAGCCGGACGGATCTGCACCGGCTCCGTTCGGTGCCCGGGATTTTCCGCGGAAAATTCGGGACGGCCGAGCGCCGGGTGCCGCAGGACTGGGAGCCCCCGGCAACCAGTGCTGCGACGCCCTCTCACCTCTGCGGTGTCAGGCACCGCGCCCGTCGTTAAGCAAGGCCGGCCGGTCGGCCTGGTGGGGTCGATCATGGCCCACCCTCGGCTGCCCGACGTTCCTCCGAAATTTTCCGCGGAAAATCAGCGGGTCACCATCCCTCGGCCACGGCCGAGCGCCCACGGAACCCCCCGCTCCCCGGAACCTCCGTCACTGGTCCGCTCATGGCATCCAGCCGGTGGTTACGGTGGAGACCTCGGCCTCGTCGTCCTCGTCGGGCCAGCGCCCCTCGATGTGGAGCTGGATCAGCGCGGCGTGGGAGAGCGGGCTCGCGTGATCGGTGACGTCCCCGTTGGTGGTGTAGTCCAGGAGCACGACGTCCTCCTTCTCCCTGAGCAGTTCAACCAGATCGGCGACGCAGTGCTCGAGGATCCACCGATAGGAGGGCAGATAGATCCGGCGCCGAGCCGTCTCGTAGGCCAGTAGCCGGTCACCGTGCAGACCGGCCCGGTGACCTTGGACGGGTCCGTATCGACGCACGGTCCGCTTCAGCCCTCGCATCGTGGTGATCTCGAGCCTCAGGGGGTCGACATCGGCGTCCTGGAAGACCTTGAGGGCTTGCCAGATCCCTTCCACGGACTGGCTGGTCACTCCCTCGCTGTAGGGAACCGGGATGCCGCCGTGCGGGTAGAAGGGGCTCAAGCGCACCCACGGATCCGGTGCCTTGGACGTCACGTCGATGATCTCTGCGCCGGGGTATTCGGTGGTCAGTGACGCCATCCCACGGCGACGGCTGGCGATACGAATCGGCATCTGAATGAGGCCCCCTGGTTCGATGACAGCAGCTACCGAGCATCCCCGACGCCACTGACATCCCGCCCTTCCGTACGGCCGGGCAGCGCTGACGAGCTAGCGACGCGTGTGTGCCTATGGCCGCCGTCGGCGAGGACGAAGAGACCGTCCTATGCGAAGCCACGGCACCGGTGGGGGAGTGGGTACGGAAGCCAAGTTGAGTACGGGTGCTCATGAAGCGGCGGGACGGACCGTCCACGATTCGAACCATGGGGAATGGCATTCGGCAAGGCAGTAGGGGACGCAGGGCGGCCCGCGCGCTCGCGGTCCTCGCGGTGGCGGGTGCGGTGATGCTCGGCGGGGTGAAGGTCACCGGGGTGTGGGAGGGCGCTCCGTTCCCGGTGGCCGATCCGGCTGCCACCGCTGAGCATCTGAACAGCCAGACACTGGCCGTCTACGACTCGCTCGATGTGCCGAACGGGCTGGTGCTCAATCTGAGCAACAGCCTCGGGATCAAGGCCGACATCTATGACTGCCACGGGCGGGGGCTCTCCCACTTCCTCGACAACCTGGAAGACACCGCCCCTTACGAGCCCCGCACGGCGGCGATCAGCGCGGGCTTGACGGTTACCGGGCTCAAGCACCCGCAGGCTGCGGAGGCGCTGGAGCGAGCCCGCGGTGCCTTGACCGCGCAAGGATGGACGGTCGAGTCCCAGGCGGCGCCCGACCACATCCAGCTGAAACTGAAACCCCCGAGTACCGGCCCCAACGGCGTCTCCGACACCGTCTTCGTCGACTTCTACGACCCGAGCGGTTTCTTCACCATCGAGGCGCACGCGGAGTGCGCCCGCTACCTCGAGAGCACGCTCGTGGACTTCGAGGGGAAGCCGGAGCACCTGCCGTTCCTCTCGGTACCGGACCGGGTCCGCCGGGAGTGACCGCGATCCGCTCGGAGAATTTTCCGCGGAAAATCCGGAGCCCACCGGAAGCCGTCTCCGGGGGCGGGCTTCCGGCGAAGAGACCGGCCACTGCGAGGGCCCTTGCCGGTGAGCCGTCTGCGGCTCCCGAACCACGAAATTTTCCGCGGAAAATCCGGAGCCCGCAGGCAAGGACCAGGCAACGCATCCGGCCTGCAGGGTCAACGGTGGAGCACGTCCCCCGGCTCCGGGCCGCTCCGATGGTCCCGGATCAGGACATGCCCCGTCCCGGGGGAGTCGGAGCAGTCCGGGTCATGCAGGTTCAGATCCGCGAGATCTGTCGGGAGGACGAAGTCAGTCCCGACGTACGCCGGGTCGAGGGTGAGGCTCACGCGCATACCGCTGCCGCCGTCCGACGGCTGGAACTCCTGGACGGCGGCGAGCGGTCGGGGCCCTGCAAGGCGCTGCCTGGACGCCCGTTCCCCACACCACCGCGCGACGGCCACCTCGGCGGACAACGCCGCCGCCGCGCACAAGGACTACCACTCGTCTCCCAGCAAGGCAGTGGCCCACCCGCCGGAGCGGGGCACGACCGAGGGTTCCCATGCGCCGGGTTGGTTCACGGTGACGGTCATATCCCGGTCGCCAGTGACCTCCAGCCGGGCCCGCAACCCAGGAGCCGGGGCAACGGACGGCGGCGGATGCAGCAGGTCCTTCCCGACAGCGACCAGGATGTGCGTCGCCAAGCTCCGGTCGCCTGGGGCGGCCCCAAAGAACATCCTCGGGTGTCTCCGGACCGTCGCGCCGAAGTCGGGTAGGTCGATCGTGATGTTGTCATACGCGCGCTCCGCCACGGTCCGACGCTATCGCCGCGACTGGACCATCGAACCGGGAACGGGTGGTCAACCTTTCCACGTCCATGCGGGGTGAGTTCGCTTCTCCGTGGTGGGCCCGGGGCATCACGGGAATCTCGTTCGCGTCGGCCGGCCCGGTGGCACGGAAGCCGATGGCACTCCCGTCCGAGGGCGCCGAATTTTCCGCGGAAAATCGGCCGGTCGGTTCCCGCGGCCGGGGAGCGCCCACAGCTACAGGAAAGCCGACAGCCTCGGCGGAGTCGGTCGAGCAGCGCCGACGGCCGACCGAGTTGCCCTCTCAGCCCGTCATCGCCACACCGTGCCGTGCGCGTGTTCACGGAATCCGTCTCGGACATGCTCCAGGCGTAGCGGTAGAGGGATCTGGATCCGGAACGGGACAACTGCCTTCGTCGCCCGATCGAGCAGTCCGACGAAGCCGTGCGCCACAGAGCTAATCGGAGTTCTCCCAGACCAGTACGCCGGGGCCGTCGGGAGTGACGACCGGGATCCAGGCTTCGGCCGCCTCCGCGAGTCGGGATTCGTCGAGGATCAGGGACGGCGGATAGAGGTCGTCCTCGCGACCGAAGCCGTAGATGCCCAGGGAGTCAACGGCGGCTCGCAGCCGGGCCAGCACCTCGGGTGTCCACTCCGTACCCCGGACGCCCCATCCGTTCAGCTCGCCAACGAAGATCTCCTTCATCTCCTCGTCCAGGTCCGCCCCGTAGAGCGGGACGAGGTAGCCCTCCTGCTCGTACTGCGCGCAGGCGTGGCCGCCGCACTGGTTCTGGTAGACGACTCCGGTGGGCGCCGCCACGATGACGAACATCCAGCCCACGCCGCAGCCGTCGGGATCGAGGTAGACGTGTCGTTTCGGCCTGGCGTGGGAATGCGCGTCTGTCATCGAGTCAGTCTCTGTGGGTCGGCCTGTAGCCGATCGGCGGAGCCGCTCCAATCACGTGGGTTCCGCGACGAAGGCCGTGAGGTCATCGAAGCAGTGCTGGAGCCTGCCGAACCAGTGGTTTCGGCGAGAGGCCGCCCGGGCGGACAGTGCGGACAAGTGATCTGCCTCGTCCCGCCGGAATTTTCCGCGGAAAATCCAGCGGCTTGATCAGCCGTCGACCGGTGGCTCCGGTCGCTGGCACGATGGCCCGATGTCCTCCTCCCCGCTCACAGAAGCCCGGCTGCGCGGCGTCGCCGCCAACCCCGCCGCGCCGTCCGATGTCCTGCTGCGTCTGCTGGCCCCGGAGGGACGCGCCGCCTGGCCGGTCCTCTGCGGGGAGCGTGCCCTTCCCTCCGACGTCGTCGAAGCGGTGCTGAAGCACCCTGAGCGGGCGGTCCGCCGCGCGTTCGCCCCTAACCGGTACGCCGATCCCGGGCAGCGCGGCCGGCTGGTCGACGACCCCGACTCCTCGTGCGCGCGGCTCTGGCGGCGGGGCGGAGGCCGCATCTGGGCTGAACCGAGGTGCTGCCCGACGCCGTCCTGGAAGCCCTGTTGACCGCCCGGGACGACGAAGGCGGGCAGGTGCTCACCGCCGCCGAGATCCGGCAGGAGCTGGAGTTCTCCCGGCAGATCCCGCAATCGATTCCGCCGGGGGAGATGGTTCACCACCCGAATCCGGAGCTGCGGGCCCAGGCGACCGGCTTGTGACAGTGGCTCAGCCCCGCGCAGCGCGACGCCCTCCTGGCGACCCTGACCCCGTGGTGTCCGAGGCCGCGCGCGAGCACAGCAGGATCCTGGACCCGGCGGCGATGGAGGCGGAGCTGCCCGAACGCGACTGCCACTACCGCCATCTGCTGCTCATCAACTACACCGTCTCCCGCACCGTCGCCGAGCGGTGCCTCGCGCAGGGGCGCGACCTGTGGTCGCTCGCTTCCAACCCCTACACTCCGGGCGAGGTCGTCGCCCGCCTGGCGCGCGGCCCGATCCGAAGGTGCGCGAGCGGGTGGCCGCCCGGGCCGACCCGGATCCGGCGCTGCTGGCGGAGCTGGCCGAGGACCCGGACGCCACCGTACGGAGCCGGGCCCTACTGCAGCCGCTGCCGCGGACCTGGCCGCAGCGTGCCGCCATCGACCGGGTCGTGGGCCACGCGGCCGAATGCATCGGGCCGGTCGGCGAGATGTTCCTCGAGCACCCCCTGCTGCGACGGGTCGCCGCGGTGTGGGCCCGGCTGCCGGGGGAGTTGGCGCACCGTCTGGCCGAGGACCCCGATCCTGAGGTGCGCCACCTGCTGGTGTACAACCATCCGCGGGCTCCGCCCGGGGTCGTGCTCGACGCCTTCGTCGCCACGCCGCGTCAGCGTGCGTACCTGCTGATGCTGCCGCGGCTTCCGCGCACCGGGCTGGGGCACCTCCTCGGGCACGGCGATCCGGAGGTCCGCGCGCTGGCCGCTGCCAACCCCACCCTCGCCGAGCCGCCCACCGCCCTGCTGGCCGACCCGGATCCGCGGGTGCGCCGGGCCGCAGCGGGTTGGCCGGCACCCCGCGGCCCGCGTGATCGGATCGGGGTGAACGAAACTCTGATGCACGGCCGGCGGGCCCGCCCGTAGGCTGCGGTGCCATGTTCGAGTACCACGGCTGGATCAACGTTCTGGAGACCGCCGGCGCCGACGACGGCGACATCGCCGGTGAGGACGCGCGCCTGCGGATGGTCGCGGAGGGCATCCAGCGGAGGATCGACGAGATCGCGAGCCCCTACCTCCTGGATCTGCGCTGGATGAACGGCGCGGTGTTCGTCCACTTCGGGGGCCAGCCGAATCACCGCGCTCCGGAGATCCTCGACTTCTTCCGCGAGGTCGGCGTGCGGGCGCCGGGTTCGTACGGCCTGCTGCATGTGCGCGATGACGAGGACTCCGTACACGGGAACGAGGTCCGTGTCCTCCGGATGGTCCGGGGCGAGGTCGACGAGCACGCGGAGCCGTTGCTGTCCCCGTGCATCCCGGTCCTGGAAGACCCCTTTCGTGGCTGACCGCGCAGCCGGACGTGGCTGACACCCCAGCCGGCGCGGGCCGGGCAGGCTCGGTCGTGGGCCTGAACGCTGCGATGGAGGCCGTCCAGAAGGCCGCCTCGCTCGCGCCCGAGGACCCCGGCCCCTGGGTGGTCATGGTCACCGCCGCCCGCGGGCTCCGGTACGACCACGACGAGTTCCGCCGGCTCTGGAGGGAACTCGTCACGCGTGCCCCGCACCACTACGAGGGCCACTGCCAGGCCCTCCAGTACTGGTGCGCGAAGTGGGCCGGCACGGACAAGCTGATGATGGAGTTCGCCGAACGCACCGCGCACAAGGCACCGGTCGGCAGCCCACTCGCCGGGGTCTACCTGCACGCGCTGTACGAACTCACCCGACGCTCCGGCCCCTCGGCCCTCCCGTCCTCACGCACGGCCAAGGATCTGCTGGAGAACGTCGCCAGATCACTGAACCAGGCCCCCGACGACGACCAGAGCCTGTACCACCCTCGGCACCTCCTGGCCCACTACCTGGTCAAGGCCCGACGCTACGACGCCGCACTGGAGCAGTTCCGCCGCATCGGCCCCTGGTGCGGCGCGGAACCCTGGACGAACGAACGCGATCCCGTCACCGCCTTCGACCTCGCCCGGAGCGTCGCCGCGCTCAGGACCCGGCAGAGCTGACGCTCGCTCTGAGGCATCCGGATGGGCAGTAGCGGCACGTCAGAGGACCACGGACGGCCGGGCAGAGACCTGGAGATGGGGAAAGAAGAGCGCGCTGGACGGCCTGCGGGCGCGGCTGTTGACGCTGGAGGCGGAGGTCGGCCGCCTGCGCGGTGAGGCCTCGGCGACGAATGCGACGGCGGCGGTGACCGCCGGCCGGGACCGCGCGGAGGTCCGCTCCGCCCCGCAGGCCCGTGCCCGGGTACTGAACGCCACCCCAAAAGCCAGGCCGGGCAGCCCCGGTCGATGACGCGCATCCCCGATGCGCTCGGCGTCATGGTCTCCGGCCGAGCCGATGAGCGGACCGACGAACGGATCCAGGTCCTGCGGACGCACGCCGAGCCCCTGGAGAGGCTCAGCGCCCCGGTCGCCGAGCACGGCCAGGTCCTGGAGAGCCTCCTGTCGGGCCAGGCGATCCTCCAGGAGGATCGGCGCCGGTAGATGCGCCGGTGCAAAGGCGGTGGGGGGGGGGGCCGGGCGCGCGGGGGGCCGGCCGGCG